>JARKQP010000806.1 GCA_029974875.1 Mobilitalea sp. | reverse complement strand
AAGCTGACGTATCGCTACTTGAAATCCAATTACCCTGCCATCCTTTTCAATATTGCGGAATCCCCTGTGCTGCACTTGATGTGCTTCTAACATAGCCATAGTTATATTCTCCTTTTCCTGATTGATTTGAATTAGGCTCCCAACAGCCTTTTTAGCATGATATGCTGACGGCGGACCTGAGTAGTTGTATAGCCAGGAACTTCTTTGTTGCCGCCCTCATACTCACTAAGCAGATAACCGTCCCAATTATGCTTTTGCATGAACCCTACAATCTCCTGGTAAGGGATTGTCGTTTCGTTAAAGTTCTCATCCATGTCATAAAACTTGGCATGGCAACAGTAAATGTAAGGGAGCAGCGGAACAATTTCCTCGGGCTTGCTAAAGCGGTGGGGCGGTACCTTGGAGAGATCAATGCCGGGAATCACCTGCCTTGCAGTCTGAAACACGCCAAAATCTATGTTCAACCCAAAATGTTTTGTATTCTCTTTTTGGATGAATTCCACATAATTATGGATCATTTTATCCGAAAGAATAGTCGGGCTATGGATTTCGGGCAGCATTACAACACCATATTCCTCGGCTACAGGCAGTGCCCTACGTATGAATTCACGCCAGTTTGACACAGGAGACAAATAGTCATCGCAAACCCCCAGCTTAGTGCGCATGCAGGTAAAACCCATATGGCTGGCCAGCTTAATATCGTGAACCAGCATCTTAAGGGATTCGTCGTCATCCAGCTCCCGACCTTTGTACAGCCTGGATTCCACCCAGTGCCCATATTCCACCGGAACGATATTATATCTTGCAATCATACCGAACCACTGGCTCAACCATTTTTCACTGGGATAAGGATATCCCTCGATTATGCCATCCGCTAGAATCTCCAGACCGGTTGCCCCCATGTCAAACATATCTGCAAAGCAATCCTCCAGATCCATAGAGGTGTTCAGCTCCCGGTGATAGCAATAAGTGGACACACCTCGTTTCACACCTTTTTTCTGTTCAATTTTCATTTCATATACCTCCATCCTATAGTGTACTGCAGCAATTGGACTGCCAAGTACCTTCATCATTATTATAAATAAGTTGTTATTTAACCGCTATAAACTTACCGACAAAACAATATAATAAATCCGTGCCTCTTTTTTGCTTATCCCCTCTACCCCTTGACAGCACCGATTGCAATACCTTTGATAAAGAATTTGGAGAAAAAAGGATATATCAGGATTAAAGGAATGGCACCAACCACGGCGATAGCCATCCTGGCTGCTGCTTGTGGGATAGAGGACATTTGCATCTGTGCGCCCAAATCTGTTGACATAAGAAAGGATATATCATTCATGATCCTGTTTAGCAAGTTCTGTACCGTATATAATTTAGAATCCATCACATAAATGAGACCATTATTCCATTCATTCCAATAGCCGCTGCCGTTCATGATACCCACCACAGCCATGATAGGTACGGACATGGGGATTACGATTCGGAACAAGATCCGCAGCTCCCCTGAGCCGTCAATCCGGGCAGATTCAATCACCGCATCCGGTATGTTAGCCGAAAAATAGGCTCGCATCATCATCACAGTGAATCCACTCATGAGCAGCCGGGGTACAATCAACGCAGCAAGTGTATCCTTGATATGGAAGATCTGTGTATAAACTAAGTATGTAGGTACCAGACCGCCGTTAAACAGCATGGTGAAAAAGAGCAGGAAGGCAAATACATTCCGGTGGGAAAACTCCTTGCGCGAAAGAGGATATGCAAAAAGTACTGAT
>JARKQP010000787.1 GCA_029974875.1 Mobilitalea sp. | reverse complement strand
GTCATGATTTCCCAGAACGCCATATTTGCCGATGGTAGCTTTCAGTTTTCCCAGTTCTTTAAAGCAGGGCTCGATGTAGGAAGGACTCTTGTTCACGTAGTCACCGCCAAGGAGTATGATATCGGGCTTAAGCTTATTTATTCTTTCTACTAATGACTGTACTCTTTTTATGGAATAAACCTTCGAATGGTGTATATCCGATACAAAAACGATTTTCAGCTCTTTAAATGAGTCGGGAATATCAGGATTTACCAAATCCATTTTCTTGGTCTGTATCAGGTAGGGCTCGATAAATGCATATATGAACAATATAAGTCCGATAACTATAAGACAAAGGGATATTTTCTTTAAACGTATGCGCATACTGGCCTGCCTCCAATTTTTTTGCGGAAGGGTCTCCATTTCGTATTTTCTCTAACAATTAACATATAATATACGGATATCGCTGTCAAATTACTATTCTATTACAGGTGCATTTAGGAGGAGAAATTTTCTTGCTTTTAAAAAAGATAAATCGTATAATCAAGTATAGAATGATACGTCATTTTATGCTTGAAAGGGTGGAGCTTTATGGTTTATAAAACGCCAAAGCACGTACAGGAGAGGAAGGATGCCAAAAGAAGGCTTATACTTGATACTGCTGCAAGGGTATTTGCAGCCCGCGGATATCATGGTACTACAGTTAAGGATGTGGTTGATGAGGCCGGAATTTCCGTAGGGTCTTTTTACTTTTATTTCAGCAATAAGGAAGAACTCTTTGAGACCTTATATGATGAAATGAACGATATATTTCTAAGTGTCATAGAGGATGCCGTTAACGGAGATCAGGACGACACTTCAAGGAGTGTGTGCAAGGCAATCACCTTGGCCCTCTGGTATTTTCAAAATTCCAGGGAGCTTGCAAGGATAATGCTTATTGAGGCAGTGGGCTTAAATGCCAGGTTTGAAGAGAAGAGAGCTGCAAACAACAGGAGATACTGCAAAATATTAGAAGACATATTTCATGTGATGTCGGAAAAGGGGATAATAAGTGTTCCTGATGTGCAGGTTGCGGCCATTGCATTCATGGGGGCGGTGTATACTTTGATCATAGATTGGCTCCAGAGGGAACAGGGTGCAACCCTGGTAGAGTCTTCCTATCCCCTTGTTGTCTACAGCATGCAGGCTCTCAAGATGAAATTTGACGATATGGAAGTGAAAAGCTATATAGATTCTATATTAAAGCAGGACTATGAGTCTATGATGGAAGGAATTAAGGAAGATGAGAAGAGTAACTGAATACATAATAAGATATAAATGGCTTGTAATCGTCTTCTGGCTGATGGTGGCAGCTGTGGTTTTCTTTACGGCTCCTTCACTTGCGGATGTGGCAAAAAATGACCAGGCAAGCTTTTTGCCGGGAAATGCCGATGCCGTTAAAGCAGATAAGCTGGTAAGAGAGCTTTTTCCGGATAAGGGAGGACGCAGCACCGTTGTCCTTGCCATTAAAAGAAAGGGTGGAATTGAGGAAGCGGATAAAGAATATGCCGTCAAGCTTGAAGAATATCTGAATTTAAATAAATCAGAGCTAATGATTACGGAGGTGCTTTCGCCTTTTTCCAAAAAAGAGTTTGCAGAGGAAATGATAAGCGGAGAAAACGAAGCGGCGCTTATCATCGCCAGTCTTTCAACACCGGGATACACAGACGCTACAAATAAATCGGTAATTAAAATAAGAAATGATATTAATGGTGAGGGAGAAAAAATCCAGGGGCGGGCTGCTTTGCCAAAGGGGCTGGAGGTATATGTGACAGGTGATGCCTCCATGAGCCAGGAGGAGCATGAAAGTGTAAACGAAAGCATGGATCTTACCGTTAAAATAACTATATTCCTCGTAGCCTTCATTCTAATTCTGATTTACCGCTCACCCGTAGCTCCTGTATTGCCCCTGGCCACCATTGGAATCTCATATGTGATTTCAAGGGGCCTCATAGCTGCATTTACGGAGCTGGGTATGAAGGTTTCCTCCTTTACAGATACCTTTCTCATTGCAGTGTTGTTCGGTGCAGGTACCGATTACTGTCTGCTGATAATATCCAGGTTTAAGGAGGAAATCTCAGCGGGGAAAAGTGTAAGCGAGGCACTAAAGGACACTATGCCCCATACGGCTAAAGCTGTAATTTCAAGCGGAGGTACTGTTATAGTCGGCTTCTCCTTTATGATATTTGCCAAATTCGGATTGTTTAATACCACAGGACCAAGCGTTGCTATAGGAGTAGCTATAACCATCCTGGCAGTGCTGAGCTTGATACCGGCTTTTATTGCAATTTTTGGCGAAATGATTTTTTGGCCTGCACACCCTTCAAGGTCAGGAAAAGTCTCAAGAGCGGGGAGCAGATTTTGGGAGAGGGTTGCAAATACGGTTGTAGCGAAGCCTATAAGGTTTATTCTGATAAGCCTTGCAGTGTTTGTTCCTTTTTTAATAGCCACAAATTGGATCACCATGTCATATGATCAACTGAGTGAGCTTCCAGCCTCAACCGATTCCGTAAAGGGCTTCAATGTGATGAAAAAGCACTTTGACCAGGGGGCTATTCTTCCCTTGAAGCTGGTAATGAAGTGGGAGGGCGATGCCTGGACAAATGACTCTTTGCAGCTGCTGGACCGGATAGCGGATAATATTGTGAAGGTTGACGATGTGGCAGAGGTGAGAACCGCAACAAGGCCTATAGGTGAGAAGATTACCGAGACCACCATATCAAAACAAATCAGTCTGCTTTCGGAAGGGCTGGGCAAGGTGCAGGAGGGCTTTGATCCTGTGGTGGCAGGTCTTGGCGAGATGCAAAAGGGCATGGAGCAAATCGCGGCAGGGGTAGACAAAGGCAGTGAAGAATTAAAGAAGCTGGCGGAGGCTTCAGTACAGACGAGGAATGGAGTGAGTCAGGCACGCACAGGGCTTGGGCAGCTTTCTACAGGCACTGTGTCAGCCGCTGACGGCTTGGAGCGCATAGGAGGGAGCCTTACTACTCTTGCAGGGGGCCTAGGCAAGTCGAAATCAGGGTTGGATGATATTCATGCCGCATTGAAAGGAACGGTGGAGCAGCTTGAGCAGATGATGAAAAACAATCCTGATCTGGCTGCAAGCAAGGATTTTCAAGCAGCCTATGGAACAATTAAAGGTACTGCAGAAAACCTGGATTCCTTGAGCAGTAATCTTACGCAAATACAGGGAGGAATTTCTGCATCTGCAAATGGCATAGTGTCTACCAAAAAAGGTCTCCAAGATATAGATGGCGGAATAAAGAACTCTGGGGCGGCATTGGGGCAGATACAAAAAGGACTTGACGCCATGGCACAGGGTCAGGCCAAAGCCGGTGAAAGTTTGAAAACAGCCTCCTCAAATCTGATAAAAATAGCTTCCGGCGCGGCATCGGGCCAGGATGCACTTAATAAGATGAAGACAGGTATAGGAAGTGTGCAAAATGTCACAGGTGAATATTCCGATAAGAAAAATATGCTGGCAGAAGGTTTTTTCATTCCCGAAGGGACTTTGGAAAAGTACCCCGAGCTCCGCAAGGCTATGGGAAACTATATATCGCCTGCAAGCAATGGAGTGACCCTTGATGTGGTGCTTAAGATATCTCCATATTCCAATGAAGCTTTGGACAGGGTGGACCAAATCCGGGATGCCGTGTCGTTTACAGTCAAGGGGACTCCTCTTGAGAAAAGTGAATTTTACATAGGAGGCGCTACATCCGTACTAAGTGAGGTCAGGAGTGTGACGGCCCAGGATTTTGTGAAAGTAATGGTATTTGTTCTGCTGGGCATATTTATTGTATTAGCCCTGCTCCTGAGAAGCATTATTGCCCCCATGTATCTTATTTTGACAATATTGATAAGCTATGCCACCACCATGGGCATTACCCGGGCAGTGTTCCAGGGTCTTCTCGGTTATGAAGGGCTGAATTGGGCGGTGCCGTTTTTCGCCTTCTGCGTACTTGTTGCGCTGGGGGTGGATTACAACATATTCCTGATGTCAAGGGTAAAGGAGGAGTACAAACCGGGAGACATCAAGGGAGGCAATGTACGAGGGCTCGCCGGTACCGGGGGAATAATAACGTCTTGCGGCTTAATCATGGCAGGTACCTTCCGTGCAATGCTTGTTTCACCCGTAAGGCCTCTTGTGGAGGTAGGTTTTGCAGCAGTCGTAGGGCTGCTCATAGATACCTTCATCATAAGATGCCTGATGGTTCCTGCTATAGCTGTGAAAGTGGGCGAGCTCAACTGGTGGCCGGGAAGGAAGGTCAGAATAGTAGCCGGGGATAATGATGCGAGATGATAATATGCGTCTCATTTCAGAGCCTCTCAAATGATACAAAAGGGATAGTACACTGTGGTGCGCCATCCCTTTTATTGCAGTTTAACTAAACCGTAAGACCTATGTTCTCATCAAGTCCCAGCATGATATTCATATTCTGTATGGCAGCTCCTGAAGCTCCTTTACCCAGATTGTCAAATCTGGATACCAGTAAAACTTGATCATTGTGGCCGAAAACAAATATATCTATCCTGTTGGTATCATTGCATGCTTCCGCGTTCAGGAAGCCATCGTCAAGATTACTGTTATCTTCAAAAGGCATCACTCTCACAAAATATTCACCTGAATAGTATTCAGCCAGCAAGTTTCTTACGTCCAGCGGTGAAACTCTTTTATTAAGGAGCCTGGTCGTCAGAGGTATTGATACTGCCATACCCTTATAGAAGTTTGATACCACCGGCGTAAATATAGGAGAATATTCCAGGCCGGTTATTTCCTGCATTTCCGGCAAATGCTTATGGTTTAGCTTCAGAGCATAGTGCTTGGGGCTGTTTAAGCATGTAGAATTCGGTCCCGGATTCTCATACTTTTCTATGAGCTTCTTTCCGCCGCCGCTGTATCCTGTAAGTGAAGTGCAGGATACGGGATAATCCTTGGGCAGTATGCCCTCTTTTATTAAAGGATTAACCGCCATTATATAGCCCGTTGCATGACAGCCCGGGTTTGATACTCTTTTTGAATTGCGTATGAGCCCTCTGTGAGCATTACTCAGCTC
>JARKQP010000759.1 GCA_029974875.1 Mobilitalea sp. | reverse complement strand
CTTTCCATTAATTACATCATAGCTTTGTTTTTCAGAAACGTCAATGTTGAATATGCTTCTTTAGGCTCTGGGTATCAGGCTCCTAAAAAGTATTCTCTATTATTGTATTATTATCAGCGGGGAAATGACTCCTCTATTTTTAATGAACTTATCCTGCTCACCAATGATCCCTGATCCTCCCACTTAGGACGCCCTGAATACAATAATGGGGCAAAATTCAGAGAATTTCGCCCCAACTATGCAGTGACCCCAAAAGATCCCTTTAAAACCTAATCGATCCGTTCCATATACTTCAGCATATATAATACTCTTTCCAATTCCTCTTTTTCCAGGCAAGAGCCTGCAAACCGGTCAATCACTCCAACCGTTATCCTTTTTAAATTTTCATGCTCCAGGAAGGAGATAAAACCAGCTTCGGTTTTCTCCGGGTCAGAGCTGTGTGACAGCATGCTGACAAGGCCAATATATTTCCAGTATGCATTCTCTTCCCACTCCATTTTTGCAAGAGCTTCCGATTGGAACCTTCTTTCCCTCAGCTTTCTCTGTTGCATTAAATCTTCTACGGTCATCCCTGCGTCCCTGGGTATTCCCATCCGTTCAAACTGCTCCTTTGGTGCATCATTTTCCCGCATCAGCCTGGACATGGCATTAATGAGCTCCACCTCCTTCTCCGGCAGGTCAATGGGATGCTGCTGCCCCGGATCTGTGGCAAGGTCGTACAGGCGGTTACCGTAACGGTAGCAGGGTGCCATATCGTTCCAGCCTTCCCGTGCCGGAATCTTCAGCGTCGGACAGTCCTTGGTAAAGGAAAATGGCTCCGCAAGGGAAGCATCTTTCAGCTGCTCCGGTGACATTCTGGCGCGCATCTCTACAGGCATCAAGGTATAATCAAACAGGGGCTGGTTTTTCACATCTACCGGAGAACGCATATAAACATATCGTCCATCCGTAATATTAATCTGTGATCCATGGATTCCAAACAGGGCGTAATCCCGTACCTTTTGATCCGATTCAATTGCCCCCCTCAAGGAAATCCCCTGCACATCCTTCGGAATCTCCAGCCCAAAGAAATCCAGCAGCGTAGGGGCAAGGTCAATGGTCTGTACCAAGGTCTTTCTTCTTTCCCCCATTATCCCGGATCTTGGATCCCAGATAAACAAGGGTGTATTAGCCAGCTCATTATACATGGGCATTACCCCCTTTGCCCACCACAGGTGTTCTCCCAGCAGGAAGCCATGATCCGTGTTCACAATCAGCATGGTATCCTTCCACATATCCAGCCGGTCCATGGTATCCAGTACCTTTCCCAGAAAATTATCACACATGCTGAGCAATGCACGGTACTTTTTCCTGATCTTCTCCACCACCTCTGCTCCTTGGGTTACCGGCGCATAGGGCGGCCAGTCATAGGGAAAAGGCTCCTCACCCTCTTCCAGGTACATCTCCTGATATTTTTCCGGTGAAAAGAATGGCTCGTGGGGATCAAAGGTCTCGATCTGCAGGAACCAGTTATCATAGTCCTTATTTCTTTCAATAAAGTCAATGCCGCTTACAAAGGTCTGAGCCTGGGGAAATTGCTCCTCCGTCTGGATAAACTTCCGGTTAATGGCATCCTGATGCTCCAGGTTATAGGGGCCGATCTTCGCCCTGACCAGGGAAGCGGTCTTTTCCACCGGCTCCAGGCTGCCCTTCCAGGGATCACCCTCCTGTCCGCGTATTGATTCCCAGGTGCTGTATCTGGTATGGTAGGTTGCCCCTCCATCCTCCCAGTAATGCTGGTGGTCCGACACGATATGGGAGTGGATCCCATTCTTTTTCAGCAGCTCGGGCATGGAGTCGTCATAGGGCTCGATGGGTGACCAGCTTCTATGCAGGAAATTCAGCCTCCCCGTATGCAGCTCCCTTCTTGCCGGCATACAGGGAAGACTGCCCACATAGGAATTATCAAAGGTCACTGACCTTTCTCCCAGCCTTACAAAATTAGGCATCCTTGACAGATCACACCCATAGTTCGGTAAATAGTTTCTGTTTAATGAATCATACATTACCATAATAGCTTTCATATTAATTAAGTCCTTTCTGTTTTCCCTGGTACTGCACTACGTTTTATTTAGATTCAGTCCTAGTATGCTGCTAGCCTGATTATGGGCGTGTCATCACACTAGTTCTTCATACCGGAAGCCGCGATGCCCTGGACAAAATATTTCTGGGCACAAAAATATACAATAATAATCGGCAGTACCGTGACCAGGGTTGCAGCCATCAGCCAGTTATAATGAGTCGTCGTGCTTCCCCGAAACATCTGAAGTCCCAGCTGGACCGTCTTCATCCTCTCCGACTGTGTCATGATCAGAGGATAGAAGAAATCATTCCAGGTAGATACTGCTTTGAATATGGTCAGGGTTGCCAGAATGGTTTTGGAAAGCGGCAGGAAGATATAAAAATAAGTTTTTACCGGGCCGCAGCCGTCAATTCTGGCAGCATCATCCAAGGAGCTGGGAAAGGTGGAATAAAACTGCTTGCACAGGAATATGCCGAAGGCACCCGACAGGAATGGAATAATCAGAGCCGCGTAGGTATCCAAAAGCCCAATTCCTCCCTGACCCAGGATATTATTCCCCCCTGCCAGGGGCACCGATCTCAGCAACACAAATTGGGGAATAATAATGGACTGGGGAGAAACCATCATTCCCATAAGAATAATCATGAATAATATGTCACGGCCGGCAAATTTCAGCCTTGCAAAGGAATAACCGGCAAGAGAATTAAAAAACAGGCTGCCGATCACCGTGACCATAGTAATCACAATACTATTTTTAAAATAAAGCGGCCAGTCCCCCATCTGAAACGCCTTACTAAAGTTCTCAAGGTAACGGAAGCTGGAAGGCAGCCAACGAAATCCTGCCAGCGAAATCTCCATATCTGTTTTAAAGGCCGTAAGGAATACGAAAACAACAGGCACGAGGGTAATCATTGCCCAGGCACATAATATTAAAACAGTCAGCCCTGTTAAAGCCTTTTCCTTATTCTTTTTACCCATGGATCGCTTAGCTGAGGTCATTGTCTCCCCCCTTTCCGTACTTCATATTTACCATTGTAATTATAAAGATAATTATCATCAATACCACGGCCTGTGCCGATGCATATCCCATCTTATAGTATTGGAAACCATTCTGATATATCTGATGGGCAATGGTTGTTGTCGCATTCCTCGGCCCTCCGTTGGTGACAATTAAAATCTGCCCAAAGGCCTGGAAGGATTGGATGCAGGCCATAACGAACACAAAGAAGGTGGTAGGAGACAGCATCGGAAGCGTGATATGGCGGAATTTCTCCAACCTGGTGGCTCCGTCTATGCTGGCGGCCTCGTACAGATAATCAGGGATTGACTGGAGCCCTGACAGGAACAAAATCATATTGTATCCAACACCGTTCCAGATACTCATCAGGGCAATCGAGAGCATGGCCGTCCCTTCCGAGCTCACCCACCTGACCGGTGTAAGCCCCAGCATTTTCAGCAAATTATTAAAAATACCTGAGTTCGTATCATATAGATACAGCCATGCCATGGATACCGCAACCATGGAAAAAATATTGGGCATATAAAAAAGGGTACGGAACACCCCCCTGCCAAAAAACTTTTTATTCAGCAGCATAGCCAGGGAAAGTCCCAGCACCATGGTCGGCAGAATGGTCAAGAGACTATATATAACCGTATTCATCACACTCTTTACAAAAACCTTATCCATAAAGAGGTTGATATAATTGCTCAGTCCAATAAATTTATAACGCATCAGGTCGTAATCCGTAAAGGACATCATAATAGACCAGGCAATAGGAAGCAAAACAAAAAACAAATAGATAAGATAGCTTGGCGCAATCAGAAGATAGGCAACATTTTGTCTTTCCAGCGCTCCCGGCTTTCTCTTATTTCCAGCAGGCTTTTTCAAAGAATAATCCTCCTCCATCGGGAGTTACCGTAAGATAGGAAATGAACCTTCCTATCTTATGGCAGCTCCTTAACCATATCATGATATTATTGTGTGAATCATTTCTGCAAGACCGCATTCCAGCTTTCTTCCATGCTGCTCAGGGTTTTCTTAATATCATCTCCATAGAAGACGCCCTCCAGGGTCGTACGCAGTACATTCGCAGCCTCATTAAATTTGGGATGCATTGCTTTCCCATAGGAAAGGGAATGGGGATAAGCATAAATGATGTTTTCATAATCCGGATTGATCGCGATATAGCTGTCCTCCAATGATTTTCTTCCCGAATACTGCCCCTGCAGCTTTGCAAAGGTTTCACCGGATTCCTTTGAAAACATATGCAACAGAAGCGCTGCCGCCTCCTCCGGATTCTTTGTACCATTATTTACTGCAAGATAGTCTCCGATCAGCAGGGTATTCATGTCAGACTTGATAACGCCGATCTGCCCCGGGAATGCTGCATCGGCAGTCGCATATTGGCTGTCAGCCGATTGGGATATTGCTGCCGTGCCTGCGGCAAGTCCGGTTGTTGTAGCGCTGGGATCCAATAGACAGGCATATCCCTCGTCATATAGCATCTTTAAGGTTGCCAGTCCCCCTGCCGCCGCATCATTATTGAAATTTGCAGTATAATCATCCTTCCACAAGCTGGGCTTATCCGATCTCTGGGCATAGAATTCATAAAAGAACTGTTCGCTGTCCGGATCTATATCCATACCGTAGACTTGCGTATTTCCATTTGCATCCTTTACCGTCATTTTCTTTGCCAGCTCTACCAAATCCTCCTGGGTGGATACATGCAGGTCCTCTTCCGTAACTCCGTTCTGCTCTGCAATGTCCTTCCGGTACATAAAGGTTCTGGTTGATGGCCGGAATAATCCGTAATATTCACCATCCTTCTGGCAGATATTTAAAATGCTCTCCTGGAAATCATCATACCCATCCCAGTCCGCCGGAATATAAGAATTCAGTGGAAGCAGACTTCCCATCGACTGTATTGATCCCATCTGGCCATAGCCCAGCATAAAGATATCAGGACCTGTTCCGCCAAGTAGGGCCGTGTTCAGCTTTGTAAAATAATCAGCCCAAACGATAAAGGCAAGCTCATAGGATACATTCGGATGCTCCTTGCAGTAGGCATCTAAAACTGTACGGTATGCTTTATCCGTTATCTCATCACCTGATCCTGCAACCCATATTGTAAGTTTTACATCTTTTGCTGCATCTGAAGTGTTTCCTCCCTCTGTTGTACCCCCATTTTGAGTTGTGGTTTTCTCATTGTCTGTTGCATTACTTTGCTCTGCTTTGTTGCTGCAGCCGCTGAAAGCAATGCTCGTTGCAAGCAAAAGTGCTAAAACAACGCTCTTAATCCTATTCTTTTTCATAACATTCTACCTTCCTCTCATTATTAATCAGGAGCTTGAACCTAAAAATCATTTATGTAAGCGCTTTACATGAGTTCATTATATAGATATATGTGTTATTTGTCAATATACAGGATTTAATATTTATTTTATTGTGCATTTTACATATTTATTATTATGATTTAATCTATTTTTGACAGTATAAGTAAATTCTTCATGAATGTAAATTTTACATTTATAAGACTGTAAATTGTAAACTATATTGACTTTTTTCATTTTCTGCATTAAAATATTTCTATAACTTGTGAGAACAGGAGTGTTATCATGACCAGAATGCTCAAGAAATGTACGATATACGATGTTGCAGAGGAAACAAACCTTTCCATTGCAACCGTATCCAGAGTAATAAACCAAAAAGGCAATTATTCCAAGAAAACAGAGGACAGAGTTCTAAATGCCATACAGAAGCTGGAATATGTGCCCAGCTCCAGTGCAAAGAATCTGGCGTCTAATTCCAATACGTCCATTGGCTTATTCATAGATTTACAATCCGATATGCAATCTGACGGCGGCTACTACAACAGCTTTATGATCGGTGTATTTACCGCTGCGATGGAGAGGAACTATAATATATTATTAGTCAATAACCAGCATCTCGTCATAAACGAAAAGGAAGATGCCCCTTATACCAATTTATATAGCTATAATTGCAGTGGCTTTATTTTTCCCGAGGTATCCAATCTAGCCCGGACGATGATCAGCGATTCCTTAAAGAAGAACTATCCCATCGTCTATACCGGCACCCGCCTTCCCTTTGATAACAGGAAATGCAATATTTTCGGCGGTTATAACCAATATAAACGGGCGGTGCTGGAGCTTCTATACGGCAAGGGCTACCGCAACATCGCTATATTTGAGGGCTTTTCCCAAACCCATACCATGGGCCGTATCGAAATCTGCCGTTCTATCGTCGAAGATTTCCGGATCAATTATAATTTGTCCCCTGAAAAATGCCGCATGATTATCTATGATATGAATGACAGCACCAGCTTTCCGCTTCAATTGGAAACCCTCCTAAAGGGCAGCAACCCTCCCGAGGCTATTTATATTGACAACAGAATCTGTTGCGTGACCGCATATAACCTGATCCAACAGTTAAACATAAAAATACCGGAGGATATCGGAATTATCTCTACAAGCCACCGGATTAACGGAGGAGAGGCGTTCTCTCCCCGTTTATCCATCGTCTTTGTAAATGCCTATCAGATGGGCTACAACGCCGCAGAGCTTTTGATTAACCAGATCAAAGGGATCGAAGATACCTCTGATCATATAGTCCCTTATGAAATAATAGAAAGTGGATCCTTAAAATAACTTCATACTGCCGGATGACCGATAAAAAATGCAGATCTTGGGGAATTGTTTCATGCTACTCTCCAAAATCTGCATTATTTATTACTTACCGAAAGGTAGAAATCCAACGCTCCACTTCGTCAAGCGTCGGCATGGCTTTAATAGCGCCCTTTCTTGTTGTCACCAGGGAAGCCGCTCCATTAGCATATAGGAGCATTTCCTCCAGCTTCTCCTGATTCATTTCTTCTATGGGATGTTCTAAAATATAGGAGAGACAGAAGCCGAGGAAGGTATCTCCGGCCCCCGTCGTATCAACGGTCTTATCTGTTACAAGAGCCTTTTTAAAAGCGCTCACACCATTACAGTAGGCTCTGCTGCCCTTTGCACCGGAGGTAACCAGGATAAACGGAGTATGATAGTTTTCCTGCAGATACTTCACTCCTCCATCAATATCCTTCTCTCCTGTCATGAGGGCAAGCTCCTCCTCTTCTATTTTCAGGATATCACAGAGAGAGCACCCGTATTTCATCTGCTCTATGGCATTCTCCGGGCTGTCCCACAGGGGTGGTCTGTAATTCGGGTCAAAGGAAACTAAGGCTTTGCCGTTCTTTGCAGAAGAAATTGCTTTTTTCGTTGCTTTGCGGACTTCCTCATGGGTCATGGACAGGGTTCCGAAATGGAATATTTTCGCCTTCCGTATGATGGCTTCATCCACTTCATCCTCCGTTAACTGCATATCCGCCCCAGGGTTGCGGTAAAAAGCAAAGCTTCTGTCCCCTGTCTCGTCAATTTTGACAAAGGCCAGCGTAGTCCGGACGTCATCCGACATCCTTAACCCGGTGTCATCTATTCCTACTTCCTTCAGGGTATTCTTAAGCAGGTGACCAAAGATATCGTTGCCGACCTTACCAATAAAGGCAGTGGATTTATTGCATTTTGAAAGCATGGACAGCACATTACAGGGAGCACCGCCCGGATTAGCTTCAAACAGGTCATTTCCCTGACCGCTTTTCCCACTGGGGGTAAAATCAATTAACAGCTCACCAAGAGCAACTACGTCGTACATATTTAACCTCTTTTCCGAAGGCACCTATGGCACCTTTAAATAATATTGAAGAAAGTATCTACCAAATCATTTCTACGCCTATTCCCGGTGTCTTATTCTTGTACATTAATGATAACCTTCATGGTAGTTTCACGGTTAGCCTCGATATAGTGGTAGGCCTCCAGATAATCCTGGAATGCGAAGGTCTTGCTGATCAGAGGCTTTAGCTGGACCTTCTGCTCATTTACCAGACGGATCGCATCGATATAATCCTCGCTCCGGTACATCATCGTGCTCTTAATGTCCAGCTCATGGTCATTGGCAAGGGCAAGATCCACAGTAGCCATTCCCGCAAATACTGCAACCAGTATGATGGTGCTGCCTTTCCGGGCGTATTGGATCGCCTGACCCATGGTAACATTATTTCCTGCGCAGTCGTAAATAATGTCTGCTTTATCAGGACCAAAGGCTTCTAAAATTGCATCATTTAAATTTTCTGATTTTGTATTGACACAGTAATCAACCCCACATTCCTTTGCCATCTGCAGGCGCA
>JARKQP010000748.1 GCA_029974875.1 Mobilitalea sp. | reverse complement strand
TATTTAGCGATATCCATCATAATCACATCTACAATATCGCAGTAAAAAGAGAGTTCTACGGATATGAGATTGCCGGCATCAAGCTTCATGCTGCCATTGATGTCCAAATCCATCATAACCATATCCATGACTGCTCACTTGGCACCTGGCTGGACTGGCAGGCACAGGGAACCAGAGTCAGCAAGAACCTTTATCATAGCAATAACCGGGATCTCTTCATCGAAGTAAGCCACGGTCCATTTTTAGTTGACCACAATATCCTGGGCTCCGCATATTCACTGGATAACCATGCCCAGGGCGGTGCTTATGTGAAAAACCTGATCGCAGGAAAAATCCTCTGCAAGAAAATGCTCAACCGCGCTACTCCTTACCATGCTCCCCATAGCACGGATGTCACCGGGTATGCCATGGTCTACGGTGCTGATGACCGTCTGTATCAGAATATTTTTGTCGGCGGCCAGACAACAGCTCCTGTGGGTACATCGATCTATGACGGCTGTACCGCTTCACTGGAGGAATACATAGGGGCAGTGGACAAAATCGACAGGGAAACCCCCGGGGATCTGGAGATCTTTGAAACGGTAGAGCAGCCCGCTTATGTTTCTGACAATATCTATATCAATGGCGCAAAGGCTTTTAATAAAGAGAATTGCAAGCTGGAATACGACGGCTTTAATGCGGATTATTCTATTGAGAATGACGAAGGCACTGTGTATTTAAATATTACCCTTCCTGAGGATTATGAAGACTTTACCCATGCTCCCCATAGCACTTATACATTGCCAAGAGTCCGTATCGTCGATGCAGATTTTGAAAATCCCGACGGAAGTCCTCTCACACTTGATTCCGATTATTTTGAGGCAGCTATTAGTGGTGCAACGGTATGCGGTCCGATTGAGAACCTAAAAGCCGGTAAAAACAGGATTAAGGTTTGGTAAGAAATAATCAGGATATCCCTGGTTTACCAGATGTCCTATTCAGACACTATCACTGGTTGTACGAACCCTACCGAAACGACTATCTGTCCTAGGATTTTGGCAACCCAGGCAAGGTTGTTAGAATACAAAACGTATTTATTATAAAAAACACGGAATGGCCAACAAACATTGGCCGTTCCGCGTTTTTTATGCCATCTTCATTTCAAACCTACTCTATATTTGCTGCGCTGCCTTAACTTGTCATCCCTTCTGACCCTGAGGATACGCCATTCAAAAAAATCCTATTGCTTACGCATCTTCTGATAGGTACTTCCTTCCTTTAAAGCCTCGCCCACGGCAACCATTTTAGTGGTGTCACCAATGAGGATTGCCCCTACC
>JARKQP010000717.1 GCA_029974875.1 Mobilitalea sp. | reverse complement strand
AAGCTGCAGATATCCTATCTGAAAGCAGACCAAAGTATTGATCTTATCTATTTAACCAGACCCTCGGATATGGAGACTATCCTATTATATTCGGCAGACCCAAAATACCGCGTAACCACAGACATTGAAGGCTTCCTGAATACAAAGGTCGATATGGGGCAATATCTGACCTATGAGTTACCAGCTTCTATGGTTAGCAGCCAGTATAATGCTTCCTTGGGAAATGATGGCGGTAATTTATTTCTCCTTAACGCAGATATGCCTGAGGAAGCCAAGCAGCCTCCGGTTGAATGGCAGGTTCCCGTTGAATGGTGCGCCCCAGGCGGCGTCCTTCTCCTCCCCTCAGATTCCTCTTCCCCCTATGTGAGCTTTGAAAATGGGAAGCTGGTCAATGGCACGCTCCATAACAATCACACAATAACGCTTGGTGAGCCTGTTATTCTTAAGGAGCTTTCAGAGCAGGCGGTACTGGTTAAGGTCCAGCATGATTTATATACGATTCCTGAGCTTGAAGACGCAAAGAAAGCAGGCAATCCCATTCCTGTGGAGGAACAGACCAGTACAATGTATGAGATCTATTTTGCCAGGGAGGATGGGCGCACTGCTTATTGCATCTTCCTAAACGAGAAATACTTTACCTACGATGAGGCTATGGCGCTGGCAGGCAGTGTGAAGTTTACAGAGCAGGCCTTCAACTGAAGTACAAGCAAGATAATAGCTGGCTGGTTCCTTGCTTGCTGAGTATAGGTAAGGTAATAGCAGGCGGGCTCCTTGCCTGCTGAGTATAAGCAATGTAATAGCGGGCGGGCTCCTTGCTTACTGAGTATAAGCAATATAATAGCGGGCGGGCTCCTTGCTATGGATAAAAATAGATGACAGACTTCAGGGCAAAAACCAAAATGTTCTCCGCTGGTTTTTGCCCTGTTTGCGTATCTGTTTAATCTGCCTGTTCATTGGCTAGTTGCTGCCCTTGTCCATTTGTCTCGTTTGCCTGGCTTTTTATTTGCCTGACATTTCATTCATCCATCTATTTCATTTACGTATCCGCTCAACTAATATCTTCATATAATCTATCTACCTGCTTATCTACCTGCTTAATCTCACAACAATCTTAT
>JARKQP010000697.1 GCA_029974875.1 Mobilitalea sp. | reverse complement strand
TTTGACAACGGCATGATATGCGCTTCAGAGCAGGCAGTAATTGTTGACCGGGAAGTATCTAAAGAATTTGAAGCCTTCATGAAAGAAAGCGGCTGCTATTTTTTAAACAAGGATGAAATCGGCAAGCTTGAGAAACTGGCTATAGATGAAATAAAATGTGCAATGAATCCCGACGTAGTTGGGCAGTCGGCATATAATATAGCAAAAATGGCAGGGATGGAGGTTCCGCAGGAAACAAAAATTCTCATAGCCCAGCTAAAGGGCGTAGGCCCTAAATATCCTCTTTCAAGAGAAAAGCTAAGCCCTATATTGGCTTATTATGTGGTGGAAAATTCCGAGGAAGGGCTAAAGAGAGCGGAGCAAATGGTAGAGTTTGGAGGACTGGGGCATTCTGCGGTAATCCATTCTGAGAATCAAGACGTGATAAATGAGTTTTCAAGAAGAATAAAGGCAGGAAGATTGATAATCAATTCTCCTTCCACCCATGGCGCAATAGGGGATATATATAATACCAATATGCCCTCCCTCACTCTGGGATGCGGCTCTTTCGGTAAGAATTCCACCACAGCCAATGTGTCGGCAGCAAATCTGATCAACAAAAAGAGAGTGGCAAGGAGAAGAGTTAATATGCAGTGGTTTAAGATTCCTGAAAAGATATATTTTGAATATGGCTCTACACAGTATTTGAAGGATATGCCTGATATTACCAGAGCCTTTATAGTAACCGACCCTTATATGATAAAGCTGGGTTATGTGGATAAGGTGCTTTATTACCTCAGGAAAAGACAGCAGTATGTGCACTGTGAAATATTTTCGGAGGTTGAGCCCGACCCTTCAGTGGAGACGGTCATGAAGGGCTGTGATTTAATGAATAAATTCAAGCCGGATGTCATAATCGCACTCGGGGGAGGGTCTGCAATGGATGCTGCAAAAGGAATGTGGCTGTTCTATGAGCATCCTGATACGGATTTCAGCTCCTTAAGGCTCAAGTTTATGGATATAAGAAAAAGAGTGTTTACATTCCCTAAGCTGGGTAAAAAGGCGAAGATGGTGGCAATACCCACTACATCGGGCACGGGCTCGGAGGTTACTTCCTTTGCCGTTATCACAGATAAGAGCAAAAGCATGAAGTATCCACTTGCGGATTATGAGCTTACACCTGATATAGCTATAATTGACCCTGATTTTGTAAAAAGCGTTCCTGCCTCCGTAACTGCAGACACAGGGATGGATGTGCTGACCCACGCTATTGAGGCGTATGTTTCCGTACTTGCATCGGATTTTACAGACGGTCTTGCCATAAAGGCCATACAGCTTGTATTTGAGTATCTTCCAAGAGCATATAAGAATGGCGATGATGCGGTGGCAAGGGAAAAGATGCATAATGCCTCGTGTATAGCAGGAATGGCATTTACAAATGCTTTCCTGGGAATAAACCACAGTCTTGCACATAAGCTGGGAGGGGAGTTCCATATACCTCATGGAAGAGCCAACGCAGTGCTTCTTCCCTATGTGATAGAATATAATGCCCAAAAGCCCAGTAAGTTTGTTTCCTTCCCCAAGTATGAAACCTTTATAGCGGATAAAAGGTATGCAGAAATAGCAAAAGCCCTCGGACTGCCTGCTTCTACCACTGAAGAAGGTGTCAGGAGCCTTATCAAGGCAGTAAGAGACTTGATGAAGGAATTAAATCTGCCTATGACTATAGCGGAATGCAAAATAGATAGAAAAGCATACATGGATAAAGTAGGGGAGCTGGCAGATAAGGCCTTTGAGGACCAGTGCACCACTGCAAACCCCAGGCTGCCGCTTGTAAAAGAGCTTGAAGGTATTTATATAAAGGCTTTCGGAGAATAAATTAAATGCAGCTTCGGGGAAAG
>JARKQP010000689.1 GCA_029974875.1 Mobilitalea sp. | reverse complement strand
CTCCCCGATATCCGTCACATTAGGGCTAAGCTTCATAATGATTGGCTGCTTTGCGCGCTTTTTTAGCTCAGCAGTAATTTCTTCCACACATCTGGGATCCTGCCCGAAAGCAATCCCGCCTTCCTTTACATTGGGACAGGAAATATTGATTTCAAGCATGTCCACGTCCTGGTCAGCAAGACGCTCCACTACCTCACAGTATTCCTCCGTCGTTTTTCCAACCACATTTACAATGATCTTCGTGTCGTACTTTCTCAAAAATGGGATATCCCTTTTTATAAATACATCAGCCCCAGGATTTTGCAGGCCGATTGCGTTTAGCATACCTCCATAGGTCTCGGCGATCCTGGGCGTCGGGTTCCCTGGCCAGGGTATACTGGATACCCCTTTTGTGGTTACCGCACCAAGCCTGGATAAATCCACATAGTCCCCATATTCCATACCGGAGCCGAAGGTACCGGAGGCAGTAGTTACCGGATTTTTAAAGGTTATGCCTGCTAAAGCTACACTGGTATTCATAGCTCCACCTCCTCCGCATAAAATACCGGACCGTCCTTACAGATCCGTTTGTTCTTTACATTGCTATGATGGTCAATTTCCTTTGTCTTGCATATACAGCCCAGACATGCACCGATTCCACAGGCCATACGTTCCTCCAAGGATAATTGTGTCCTGATCTTATGTTCTGCGGCATATGCCTTGATTCCGCGCAGCATTGGTGTCGGGCCGCAGGCGAATATGATATCTGCATCCAGATTATTCTCCCGGATTGCATCAATTACATTCCCTTTTGTTCCCCTGCTTCCGTCCTCCGTTGAGATATACACCCTTCCATAGGCCTCAAATTCCTTCTCCAAAAATGTAATGTCCCGGTAGCCCAGTACCATCTGCTTCTCGCAGGAAAGCTGCTTTGCCAGCTCCAGCATTGGCGGGATCCCAATCCCACCGCCAATTAACAAGGCTTTTTTTCCTTCTAAGGTAAAGCCGTTTCCTAAGGGTCCCATGGCTTCGATACTTTCGGCTGCCTTCATTCCTGCAAATTCCCTCGTGCCTTCACCGGCAATCCGGTATACAAGCCGGACCTTGCCCTGCCCTTTATTTATTTCACAAATGCTGATTGGTCTTGGCAGCAATTTACCTTTATCCCTGCAATATAAGGAAACAAACTGGCCAGGCTTTGCCTCATCCGCAATATCAGGCGCATCCAGCCACATACTATAGATATCCTTAGCTATCTCCACATTTTCAGCTATTATTGCTTTTCTTTTCATCGCTACTGACATAATAAGCTCTCCTACTAATAAAATTGCTTTCCTGCATATTCTATCCTAAACTTGTGTCTACCACAAGGTAATTTTTTAATAACCAGGGTAAATTTTAACTACCTTGGTTAAATTGTTACAAAGCTTATCAGCCCTCGATAATTTTCACGTGGACTTTACGGATTCCCGGCCCGTCAAATTCCATAAAATAAATCCCCTGCCAGGTACCAAGGAGCAGTCTCCCCTCGTCAACAATAAGTGTCAAGGAACAGCCTGTCAGGCTTGTTCTGGTATGTACTGACGAATTTCCTCCTGCACGCTTATGGTCATCATTTTTGGGGATGATTTTATTCATATCCATAATAAAATCCCGGACCGCATCCGGATCAGCATTCTCATTCACGGTAATGCCTGCCGTTGTATGCGGGACAAATATCACGCAAATTCCACTCTTAACGCCACTCTCCCTGATTGCTTTGTTAATTTCACTCGTGATATTAACCATCGCATTAAGCTGGGCTGTCTTCACCCCAAAGGTATAAATTTCTCTCATCAAACCCCGCCCCCTTCATCTTTAGTCTCTCTGTTACATAGATAGCAGCGTGATCAACCATAATAGCGGCAGCCTGCTCCTAATACGTAAAAACCCATTCCTAGCAGGGTGTGTGGTCATTCACACCCTGAGAGTTCATGTAGACTTTATTCTTTTTTTGTCGGTATATGTAGAATTATTATATTAAAATCATAACAAAACTTCAAGGAGTACCAACCATTTTGCATAAAACAGAATTATCCCATAAATACCCATCGCTCCATACATTGTCATATTTATTCCTATAAATTATTACATTTATTTCTATACATTTTTATTTATTTCCATATATTTTGATTTTCTTGACATACAGAAACTACTATGTTATATTTACCAACGGACTTAATAAATTATACAGTACATTTTTGGTGATTCTAGTAAATTCTTATTTGAGAGGAAATGAATGAAGATGGCAAACACTAATCCAATTGTTACAATGGAACTTCAAGACGGCGGTATAATCAAAATCGAATTATATCCCGAAGTAGCTCCGAATACTGTTAATAATTTCATCGCTTTGGTGAAAAAAGGGTTTTATGACGGTCTGAAATTCCACAGGGTTATCCGTGGCTTTATGATCCAGGGCGGCGATCCTGAGGGCACCGGTATGGGCGGCCCGAATTACTCCATTAAAGGAGAATTCTCCTACAATAATTTCAAGAACGATCTGAAACACGCTGCCGGCGTAATTTCGATGGCCAGATCCCAGCGTCCTGATTCTGCCGGTTCCCAATTCTTCATCATGCATAAGGATTCCCCCCATCTTGATGGCTCCTATGCTGCTTTTGGTAAGGTTACCGAGGGTATGGACTTTGTGAACAAAATTGCTGAAACTAAGACTGATTATTCAGATGCTCCATTAGAACCTCAGATCATGAAGAAATTAACTGTTGAGACTTTTGGTGTGGATTATAGTGAACCGGAAACCTGTTAATTAATAAATATGGGGCTGCCGTAAGACAGACCCCAAAGGAAACGAATACACAAGGAATGCGTCTTGATCCATGGCTGTAAAAGCCTTTTCAAGACGCATTTTTATAATTACTTCTTAGCAGCTGTCCAGGCTTGCTTCAAGTCTTCCCTCATATCAATAACTGCCTGTCTCGCTGCATCTGCATAGCCTTCTGCCCCGTATTTTTCATAGCCCTTCGCCTTATACGCTGCAATGATTCCCCGGGAGGAATTCACAATTGCTCCGAGACCGTCCTTGTTAAAATAATGGACCAGATCCTCTGCCTTACCGCCCTGTGCACCGTAGCCCGGCACCAGAATGAGGGTTTTCGGCATGATTTCCCTCAGGACCCTGCCCATCTCCGGATAGGTTGCCCCAACCACGGCACCAATATAGCTATAAGAATCACCCATGTGGAGCTCACCCCACTCGGCAACCTTTTTTCCAACCAGCTCATACACCGGCTTACCGTCAACCAATTGATCCTGGAATTCTCCGCTGGAGGGATTAGAGGTCTTCACCAGGATGAATAAGCCCTTATTCTCTTCCTTGCAGACATCAATAAAAGGAACCACGCTGTCAGAGCCCATATATGGATTAATGGTAGCAAAATCCTCATCAAAGCCACGATAGGTCTTTCCACCGATTGTCACTTTTCCAAGATGGCCTGTTGCATAGGCTGCAGAGGTAGAACCGATATCGCCCCGCTTGATGTCACCGATGACAACTAAGCCCTTTCCTTTACAGTAATCCACGGTCTTCTTAAACACCTGCAGGCCTTCAATACCAAATTGCTCATACATTGCAATCTGTGGCTTAACTGCCGGGATCAGATCATAGGTAGCATCAACGATTCCCTTATTATACTGCCAGATAGCCTCCGCTACCCCCTCCAGGTTCTCCCCCTTTTCACTGAATGCCCGGTCTAAGATATGCTTGGGGACATAGTCCAGCATAGGATCAAGCCCCACAACGATGGGAGCACTTAGGCTTTCAATTTTTTCAACTAATTTATTTATCATTCCTTTACCAGCCTTTCAAATTTTAATTAAACTGACTTTTGCAATCCTCCACAGCATTGTCCCATCCCATAGGTGCCCGGAATAAGTCTTTAGCCATAGGCTATTTCTGGAACTGATAGGCCAGCTTTCCGGCAACAAAGGTATATTCCACCCGCCCCGTTACCTTCCGTCCATGGAAGGGCGTATTCTTACCCTTAGAAAGGAACCTGCTTTTGTCAATCACATATTCCGCCTCCGGGTCAACTATGGTCAGATCCGCTATTTTGCCTTCTCCAATGCAGCCACGGTCAATTCCTAAAATCTTAGCCGGATTAACGCTCATCTTCTCTACCATTTGTCCGGCAGTCAGATACCCGGTCTTCACCAGCTCCGTCCACGTCAGGGCAAAGGCCGTCTCGGAGCCAACAATGCCGAAGGGAGCATCCTTGCAGGATTTTCTCTTCTCTTCCTCAGAATGGGGAGCATGGTCCGTTGAGATCACATCAATAATCCCATCCCGCAATGCTTCCTTTAAGGCCTGTACATCCTCCCTGCTTCTAAGTGGCGGGTTCATCTTATAATCCGCGTCATCCGCCTTAATATCCTCGTCTGACAGGATAAAATGATGGGGGCATACCTCACCCGTCACCCTTAACCCATCCTGCTTTGCCAGACCTACCATCCTTGCGCTGTCCCTGGTGGAAATATGGCAGATATGAAGCTGTGCACCGGTATCCTTCGCAAGTAAAATGTCCCTCGCCGTAATAATATCCTCAACTGCATTGCTAATGCCGGGCAAGCCTAATTCCTGGGCTTTCCTTCCCGCATTGATTGCCCCATTGCCAGCCAGGCTCTTATCCTCACAGTGTGCAAAAACCGGCATCCCGAGCTTTGCTGCCTGCCTCATTGCCTCTGCATAAAGGGCCAAATCCATCACCGATTTGCCATCCTCGCTAAGAGCCACAGCACCGGCCTCCTTTAAAGCGGAAAAGTCAACCAGCTCCTTTCCCTCCTGGCTTAGGGTAATAGCTCCAACAGGAAGTACATTGACAGCCGCCTGGAGCCTGGCCTTATCCAGTACCAGCCTCACAACCTCAGGGGAATCCGTAGCCGGCTTTGTATTTGGCATTGGGCATATGGAGGTATATCCGCCGGCCGCCGCTGCCTGGGCACCGGTGGCAATGGTTTCCTTATATTCAAACCCGGGCTCCCTCAAATGTACGTGTAGGTCTATGAATCCGGGCATAATATATTTTCCCCTTGCATCAATGACCTTAAGCTCCTGCTCCCCGGCTGGGCAGGTCACTTCCCCAGCATCAATTTCCTTCCCTACTTTACTGATTCTGTCATCCTGAACCAGTACATCGAAAATACCTTCCCGCCCGGAAGCGGGATCAATGACATATCCATTTTTAATCAATATCAGCATACTTATTCCTCGTCCGGTCTCGCAATATACCGGAATCTTTCTTTATAAAACTCCGCTTCCTCCAGATCCTCCAATACCTTGCTGTCAATGGTTCCTTCCAATTCCTCCTTTAGCATCCACCTGCTATCGACCAGATCCTCAGAAAGAACTACATCATCAAAGCTTACCCTGCACAAATAGCTGATACCTATATTAAAGGTATCCCCTGTCGTAAAGGACCAGGTATAGAGAATCCTGTCTATGGCCGCCGGCAGACCCGTCTGCTCTGCAATGGCACGGAGAACCGCCTTATCCGGCTCTTCCCCAAACTCTATGGCCCCATCAACGAATCCCCACTGGTATGGCTCCGATATACGGTCATCAAACCAACGGCATACTACAAGATACCTGTCCTCATACTGTACAACGCCCTTTACCAAAATCCTATACTTCTCCATCCTAATCCTCCATTTCTGCGGAGGATTTCTCCTCCCTCTGCCGTAAACCTGCGAATTCGGGCGGCTGCCCAATATTCACACTTCCCAACATGCCGCTTTAGCGGCACAAACAATCAGTGAAGAACGCTGTTTCTGCGTTCTTCCGAATGGAATACATAGTATTCCATTTTTGAAGCATAGAAGTTGTTGGGCACCGTCTTTTGGTGCCTTAGAACTTCTCTTCACACTTCCCGACATGCCGCTTTAGCGGCACAAACAATCGGTGAAGAACGCTGTACTTGCGTTCTTCCAGTGTGAGATTTAGAAATTCTTAGTCCACGTATTTTGTGGGCTTAGAATTTCTTCTCACACTTCTCCAATCCGCTGCAGGGCAGCCGGTTATAGTTGTCCTGCTATATAAGTAATAAATTGCTGGGCTGTCCTTCCGGACATTCCTCCATGGGAAAGCTCCCATTTATTTGCCTCTGCATAAAGCTCTTCCTCTGTCAGCGTGATATTACCATGACGTTTTGCCAGGGTTCCCACGATCTCCATAAATTCCTTTTTCGCAGGC
>JARKQP010000676.1 GCA_029974875.1 Mobilitalea sp. | reverse complement strand
TGAGATTATCGAGGTCACCATCGTTATCGACGGGGAGACACAAATTTTTGAATTAAAATCATTCTCATAAAAACAAGCCTACTGTTACAATAAAATAGCGCTCCAGACAGGGGTCGTCACCAGGGAAGCCAAGGTCGAAACGATCACCATGTTCGTGGCAAATTCAGCGTCCCCATTGTACTTTGAGGCCAGGATGCTGGTGGTCGCTCCTGCCGGCATCGCCGCCAGCAGCACACATACACCGGTAACAAGGGGATCCACCTGGAGCAGCTCACAGGGTATGTAAACCAGTACCGGTATCAGTACCAGGCGGATCAAGGTATAATAGAGCACCCTTTTGTCCAGCATGCTTTTTACATTGATATCTGCCAGGATCAATCCGATTACCATCATAGAAAGGGCTGTATTGCAGCTGCTTAAGGCTGTAATCGTCTCTGTAAGAAAGCCGGGCAGCTGCAGCTGGGATACCAGGAGCAGGATACCTACCATGCATGCAATGATACAGGGGTGGGTAAGAACCTTTTTTACCAGCGCTTTTTTACTTGGTGACTCGGTGAATACGGATATTCCCGCTGACCACATGACGATCCTTTGGGGAATCAAGTAAATGGAGGCCAGGGTAAGCCCCATGGTTCCAAAGACACCTTCTGCTACCGGATTTCCTAAAAATCCTGCATTGGAGCAGATGGTACCATATTGTAAGCACTTCTTTTTGGAGGGCTCCATTTTATTGTATAAGATATGTCCCAATAAGGAACAAACCACCTGAATCAGAATCGATATGATAAGAACTCCGGCAAAGGTGTACAGAATCTTTATCGAAAACTCTACCATAAAGGATCTGATAATATTACTGGGCAAGATCAGGAAGATAACCAGATCCGTCAGGTTATTCTTCCCTTCCTCCCCGATAATCCCCACCTTTTTCAAAATTACTCCGGCTGCTATCATGGCGAACATGGTAAATTGCAAATTAACTAGTTGCTGCATTCTTCGTCTCTTCTTTCCAAAAGTACTCTAAATAAAATATGAACTACTTTTATTAATGTATCAAGTCACATTCTACATGTTATCGTTTTCGTAGTCAAACCTTTTGAGACTTTTAAAAAGAAAAATCCGTACTGCAGTACCGCATCATTCCTATGTAATTTTGATGATACTTTTCTATTTTCTGCAACAGTGCTTTTCTGCTGCAGATCTGGGGGAATATCTTAAAATTGATGTTCAAATGCTTTCGCGGTCCAGTAAAGTTACGGGTTGCCAGACTTACATAGTCAGGTGGAAACTTAAATACAACTACTTCACAGAAGCCCACATTTCAAATCATAGCTTAAGTGGTGGGTAATTCACTCGTAGCTTACATTTACATCTCCTGCAAGTACTTTCTTATAATCCTCATAATTCTTCTTCAGCAGCTCAGGTGTATTAAGCTCATAAGGACATTTCGACTTACATTCCCCACATTCCAGGCATAATTCTATTTTCTTCATAGTTTCCTGTATCTGCGGCGTCAGCCAATTCTCAGAAGGGGCACGGCGAAGGAGCAGGGACATCCTGGCACCGTTATTGATCTGGATTCCAACGGGACAGGGCATACAGTAACCGCAGCCCCGGCAGAATTCACCGGACATCTCCCCTTTTTCCTGTTCGATAAAGGCCTTGATCTCCCCGTTCATGGAGGGAGCCTGGTCCATATAGCTTAACCATTCCTTAAGCTCTGTTTCCTTTTGGATGCCCCAGATCGGCAGCACATGGTCGAATTGGGACATGAATGCAAATGCCGCCTCCGAGTTCGTAATCAAGCCCCCGGCTATGGCTTTCATTGCGATAAAGCCCATACCGGCTTCACGGCATTTGCTTACAAGGGAAAGCTCCCTGTCGGAGGCCAGATAGCTGAAAGGAAATTGCAGGGTCTCATATAAGCCTGATTCAACTGCCTCCTCCGCTATGCCAATCTTGTGGGCAGTGATTCCTATATGCCGAATCTTCCCTTGCCGCTTAGCTTCCAGCATGCATTCATACATTCCGGTTCCGTCTCCCGGCCGGTAGCAGGTATCGGCACAATGGAACTGATAGATGTCAATATAGTCCGTATTAAGCTTTGCCAGTGAAGCATCCAGCTGACTCCAAAAATCCTCCGGCCTATGGGCCATGGTTTTCGAGGCAATGAAGATCTTTTCCCGCATTCCGCTAAAGGCCTTTCCCAGCTTTTCCTCACTGTCGGAATAAGCCCGTGCCGTATCAAAGAAGGTCATTCCTCCATCAAAGGCCATTCTTAATATTCTGATTGCCGTATCCATATCTGCCCTTTGGATCGGCAGCGCCCCGAACGCATTCTGTGGGGTTTCGATTCCGGTCTTACCTAGTATAATCTTTCTCATAAATATGTCCATGCCTCTCATTACAGGTTACAGGCATTGGCCCCTCATTACGGGCATTGCCCTTATGCTGTCCACCTCTCCATGAAGGTCTTTGCATGGACCCGATCCTCCCTCCGTTTATCAATTTTATTTCTTTTAACCTGATACTTCCTTCGTTCTTTAGTCCAGGCTTATTTTGGATATGCCTTGCCATATTTCTCTATCATACCACCTGGAGCCGGCTCCACGTCAACATTTTTTTGTTAGGATTTCGTTTTGTTAGGATTTTCGCTAGGATTTTTAATTTGTAGTTCTGAAAATAATATGTTACTATATCTGTTATAATGAAAATATTAGAAATACCCTTTACATTGAGTACCATTAAGAGGAGACAAGCTTATGGACCTTAAACCATATATCAGAAAAACCCATTATTATGAAACAGATCAAATGGGTATTATACACCATGCCAACTATATTCATTGGATGGAAGAAGCGCGCGTAGATTTTATGGAGCAAATTGGCTACAGCTATGAACGTGCAGTAAGCACCGGAATCGATTTTGCCCTGTTAGGTATTTCCTGTGAGTACAAATCCATGGCCCGTTTTGGCGATGCCATAAACATTCAGGTCTCTATTTCAGACCTGTCTGTTACAAAGATGACTGTCCAATACCAAATGACTGATGCAGTTACCGGTAAAATAAGATTCATCGGCGAAAGCACACACTGCTATTTTGACTCCAACAGGAAGCGCCCGGTTTCATTAAAAAAGGCTCTGCCGGAATTATATGATTTATTTTCTTCCCTATATGCATCCGGGCAGGATTTATTGCCTGAGGCAAAATGATAGTTAGCTTCTAGAATGATAATCAGCTTCCATAATAATAATTAGCTTCTAGATTGATGATTAGTTTCCAGATTTACAATAGTTTCTAGATTGATAATAGTTTCCAGCTTGATAATAGTTTCTATATTGATAATAGTTTCTAGATTGATAATAGTTTCTAGATTAATAATAGTTTCTAGATTAAAGTCAATTTGAATAGCCCCTATGTATCATTAGTAAATCGGTAGTGATACATAGGGGCTCCCTCTTATCCTACATGCCGGTTGATCCAGCCGGAAACATCCTTCATGACTTCATCCTTATTAATTTCATTCAGCATCTCATGCCTTCCGCCGGGATAAAGTTTTAATGTTACATCATTTAATCCGTGCTGTTTATAGGTATCAAAAAGCTTTTTAACTCCCTTCCCCATTTTTCCTACCGGATCCATTTCACCTGAAAAAATCAAAATAGGTAAGCTTTTAGGTATCTGCTCCAGATCACCACTACCTTCAATCTTTTTCAGGCCAATCATAAGGTCATAAAAGAAGCCGCCCGGAAATACTGTCCCGCAGAAGGGGTCATTTATGTACTTGTCTACTTCTTCATTATCCCTACTTAACCAGTCGTATTCTGTTCTGTTTGGTTTGAATTTATTATTATAGCTGCCAAAAAGCAATTGGTTCATTTTGTCGCTCTTCTCTTTTCTGCCATGCTTCTTTACTTCTTTCCCTGCAAGGTATGCTGCAACGTTAAGCATAATGCCCTGTCTTCCATTTGACCCCGATAATATTGCCCCTTTTAAGTCCCTGCCATGCAACATAAGGTATCTTTGCGTAGCAAAAGACCCCATACTATGCCCAAATAAAAAGAGCGGTAAATCGGAATATTCCTTCTTTATGATTACGCTTAATTTGTGGAGATCCTCTACAATCCAGTCAAATCCATCTTTATCAGCAAGATATCCCAGCTTATCAACACTTCCTGCTGTTTTCCCGTGCCCTCTATGATCATTCGCATAGACGATAAAGCCGTCCTTTGTAAGAACCTCAGCAAAGCTTTCGTACCTTTCGGCAGTTTCCGCCATTCCATGGGAAATCTGTACAAGGCCTTTTACTCTGACGTTCTCATCGGGCTTCCATACATAAACAAAAATTTTTGTTCCTTCATCCGAATTAAAAGTGAAATTATCTGAAACCATGAGCATTCCTCCTACTCCTCCGTTCCGGAGGGTTTTCGTCCGTATCCAATTCATCTTTTCCCTGCACATATTCCGTTGGATCTATAAACACTTTTCTCACATAGAACCTCTGGTCAATTCACTATTTGTATAACTTTTGTGCCGGTATTCAATATACAATTATTAATTTGTACAGATCTATTATAGGGGGATCTTTATAAAATAGCATCGGATTATCATATCTATCCATAAGAAATTTTAATAGAAATTTTTTAGAAAAAAATAAAATTTTTCAATGATAAATGGGCTTCTAAATAAATCACATATACAAACTACATGCATAAACCACATATATAATTATCTGTAGATAGGAAAAGGTGATTTGACTTTTCACTTTCTATCACCCTGTAATTGAAACATATAGCAATGGTTTGATAATATTTTCCTATCAGCATTCAGGATTTAACAGACAAGAACACAGCTGTCCTGGAAAGCAACTCTTAACACCTTCCTTAGACAAACGGAGGCGCCTGCCCCGTAACAGCCTACAAAAATTTTGAAGCCGTGGGATATGGATGCAACCCTATTCCCACGGTTTCAAAGTAAAGCCCGGCAGCAATAGCATGCCTGATGGCAATTCCTTTAGACTCAGTTTTGGCTGCCCCTAATTTATGCACGAAACCACCTCTTTCCTGAGCCAATTATAGATTAATTATAGATTCTGATGAAAAAATTCTTTCATCCGTCCAATTGCCGCTGCTTCGTCAATCCCTTCTACTGTGACAAGGACTTCCGTCCCCTGCTTTATTGCCATGCTCATAACAAGGATCATTGCTTTTGCATTGGCCTTCTTTCCATTCGCAGAAAGTACGATTTCAGCTTCAAAATTTTTTGCCTCTTTTGCCAGCATGGTGGCCGGTCTTGCATGCAGGCCGATGGGATCATTGATGGTATAAGTAAATTGTTTCATAACGGTTCCTTTCCGTTGGTCATAAGTAAATAAAATATTTTATTATAGATTGGACGAAATCAAGAAGCCCTCCAGGGTCGCTTCCATGATTTTTCTCGGCTGCTTACAGTCACCGATGACAAAGGTCTCCGGTACGATCCCGTAGAAGGAATCCGCCAGCGTCTTGTTTGCACGTACTCCAGTTGCAACAATCACCGTATCCGCTTTAATGAATTGTTCCTGCCCGTCCTCCGTCCTTGCGATAACCCCGTCCCCGAGGATTTCCTTGCAGGAGGTGCGCAGCATTGTCTTAAGTGTTGACACCTTCTCCATCTTTTGGCGCAGGGCAATCCGGTATAGCATATTTCCCTGGGCCGCTATGCTATCTGTCATTTCCAGGATGGTAACCTTCTTCTGTCTCAGCTCCGCCAGCTCCAGCGCAATCTCGGCGCCGATGGTTCCTCCCCCGATTACTACCACATCCTGTCCGATACTTTCCTCCTCTTCAATGGCAGTGTAAAAGGAAATGACATTCTCATTCTGGATTCCAGGGATTGGCGGGGTTGCGGGAGATGCCCCTACTGCCACAATCAATGCATCGGGACATAGCTCCCGTATCATATCCTCATCCGCTTCTGTATTAAGACATACCTTTATCTTTGATTTTGCCAGCTGGCTTTTTAAATAGTCAAGATAGGCCTTGATGTCTTCTTTATAATATTCCATGGCTACATAATGCATTGCACCGCCGACAAAATTATTTTTCTCAAGGAGTATTACTTCATGGCCCCGCTCATCAGCAACCAGCGCGGCTTTTAAGCCCGCCGGTCCTGCCCCGACGACCACTACCTTTTTCTTTTCCTCCGCTTTTTGGATCTTCGCAGGTATAAATTTTTCATTCGCATATCTTGGGTTCACGGAACAGCCTACATTTCTGCGGTTCGTGGAGATATGGTAGCATTGCAGGCAGCGGATGCAGGGAACGATATCCTCCGGCCTGCCTTCCCTGGCCTTCTTCGGCCATTCCGGGTCTGCCGCCAAGGGTCTCCCGAGGGCAACCAGATCCACAATGCCATCTGCAATAAGCTTTTCCGCTTCCTCCGGATTCATGATGGCTCCGATTACAGATACGGGGATTTTCACATTCTCCTTTACAATCTTCGCGTATTTTGCATTGGGCATATGTTCTGAGAAATTCGTGGTAGCCATATGGACGTTTGCCTCATGCTCCAGGTCCAGTCCGCAGGAAATCTGGACGGTGTCGATCAGATGCTCCACCATTTTAATAAAGGTTAAGACATCCTCGAATTCAATCCCGCCTTCCATCCATTCTATGGCCGATATCCTCATATCAATAGGGAAATCCGGACCGACTGCTTTTCTTACCCGCTCCAGTATCATTTTGGGGAAGCGGGCACGATTCTCGATGGAACCGCCGTACTGGTCTGTCCGCTTATTGAACAGGGGGGAGAGGAACTGGGAGGCAAGCCAGCCATGCCCAAAATGCATGAATATCATATCAAAGCCGATATCCTTCGCGTCAAAGGCCGCCTGTTCAAACCAATAAAGGGTCTCCTCCATCATTTCTTCCGTCATTTCCTTTACTTCTACGCCATCTGCCCGGATATATCCCGTCGGGCCTTTGGCATAATCCTTCACCCTTCCGTACTGGCCCGCATGTCCGATTTCAATGGATACCTTTGCTCCTCCCTGCTGGGCGATGAGGATTCTCTGCCTCGTTTTTTCAACCTCGTATTTCGAAAAGCCGTAAGGCTCATCCGGGGATGCCCAGGAGGACCTTCCCGGTTCCGTGATGACAGATCCGGCAATGAGGATGCCGGGGCCACCCAGGGCTTTATCAGCAAAATTATGTCCCATTGGAGTTGAGACAATACGGTTGCGGACCACCATGTTATTGATTTTTATAGGGGAAAATAAATGTGGGTATCTCATTTCATACAACTCCATTCTGCTGCAAGCAGCAATCATTTAACTTCAGTTTTTAATCCAAGGCTTCGCCGTCTGATTCGATCACTCCCTTATACCAATCAAAGGAAGCCTTTTTGCGGCGCTGCAGGGTACCCTTACCGTCGTTATCCTTATCTACATATATGAAACCATAGCGCTTCTTCATCTCTCCGGTGCTTGCGGATACCAGGTCAATGCATCCCCAGGGGGTATAACCCATCAGCTCCACACCGTCCACATTGACCGCCAGCTTCATCTGTTCGATATGCTCCTTGAGGTATGCAATACGGTAGGTATCCTGGATGGTTCCGTCCGGCTCCATATGGTCTTCAGCTCCAAGCCCATTTTCCACGACAAATAGGGGAATCTGGTATCTGTCGTATAAATTGTTTAACGCGATGCGAAGGCCGGTTGGATCAATTGCCCAGCCCCAGTCAGAAGCCTTTAAGTATGGGTTTTTGATGGCATTGAGCATATTCCCTGCCGTCATTTCCTTGCCCATCCCATGGGAGGCAACATTGGAGTTATAGTAGCTGAAGCCGATATAATCCACTATTCCCTCCTTTAAATCCTTTTCATCCCCCGGCTCCATGGCAAGCTTTATATTTTTGGCTTCAAAATATTTTCTTGCTTTCCGGGAATAGGCTCCCCGTACCTGGACATCCGAAAAAATATAATGGAGATCCAAGGCCTCCATGGCCTTAACCTGATCCTCGGGATGACAGGTTTCCGCATAAAAGGTTGGGTAAAGCATCATCATTCCTATTTTAAATTCCGGATTAACCTGGTGCCCAAGCCACACTGCTTGCGCACTTGCCACCAGCATATGGTGGGCTGCCTGGAATACCTCCTGTTCAAAGCATTCCTCTTTTGTAATCCTTAGTCCCGCTGCCATGGCAGGGTTTAAGGCAATCACATTGATTTCGTTAAAGGTCAGCCAATACTTTACCTTCTTTTGGTATCTATGAAAAATAACCTTGCAGTAATTTAAGTAAAATTCTATTAATTTCCGGCTTGACCAACCTCCATACTTTTTTACAAGTCCGTAGGGCGTCTCATAATGGGATATGGTAACAACCGGTTCAATCCCATATTTCAGGCATTCCTCAAACAATGCGTCGTAAAATTCCAGCCCTTTTTCATTAGGAGCCGCTTCATCTCCCTGAGGAAAAATCCGTGTCCAGTTAATTGAGGTACGGAAGCACCGGAAGCCCATTTCTGCAAACAGGCGGATATCCTCCTTGTAATGATGGTAGAAGTCAATTGCTTCATGGCTGGGGTACTTCTTTCCTTCCATGATCCCGTCCGTATATTCCCGTTTTGTATTAAGGGATCCAACGGTCATACAATCAGCCGTACTGACCCCTTTTTGGTCCAGATCCCAGGCTCCTTCACATTGGTTGGCGGCAACAGCGCCTCCCCATAGAAAATCTTTGTTAAATTTGCTCATCTAATCATCCTTATCTTCTATACATTCCTATATACACCATTCTTGATCTTTCCAGACAGAAACCTTATGTTCTGCCCCTATATTTTTAATGTCCTTGTAGTTTTAATATACTTGCAGTTTAATTCCTTTGTATCTTGATTCCTTTACATTACCGATATAAGTTGGTCTGTTATAAAGCAACAAATCATCACTTCATAACAGACCTTATTATTTTGCTATTTTGTGCTTTATCCCGGCTATTCGGCCAACTCTACTACTTCTTCTTTTACAATCTGCTTGTCTACCATCCTAAAGAACGGGATCCAGATCAATGTTGTAATGATGATTAATATGACCTGCAGGATCGCAGTCGGAACACCCTGTGCCAGAAAACCGGAGATAATCTGCGGCATTGTCCAGTTAACAGTTACACCGGACAGCCTCGGCGTGATTCCAAGGGCTATGGACGTATAGCTGATGGAGGTACATACAATGGGATTCAGCACATAGGGGATGAATAACAGCGGGTTTAATAAAATCGGAATACCAAATAATAATGGCTCATTAATACCGAATAAGGCAGGAATAATGGACATCTTGCCCAAGGTTCTCATCCGCTTGCTCTTTGCCTTAAAGGCCATCAGGAAGGCCAGGCCAAAGGTACCGCCGATTCCGCCAGGCTGGCACAATACAGAGAAGGAATCAATGATAATATTCGGAGCCTGCAGACCAGCCTTTAAGGCTTCCAGGTTTTCCATGGAGGCAGACAAAGTCAGGGGTGATATTACACCAAAGATAGAGTTACCATGGATACCGCAGAACATAAACAGGGTGGACAGGATCTGCACAACCAGATAGGCAGGGAAGGATAAGCCAAAGCCCTGCAGCGGGGTCTGGATAAAAGAATAGATTACCTGGTGGATGCTGCCAAAGCTCGTTTTTGAAAAAACAGTTCCGATAATTATAGCCAAAACAGCACATAGTACGGTTGGTACCAAGGCCTTAAAGGATTCCTCTACCATAGGGGGTACACCATCCGGCATGCGGAGATAAATCTTCTTGTCAATTAACAGCTTTGTCAGCCTGACAGTACCCGCGCTTATGAGCATCACCGTAAAGAGGCCGGCATATCCTAACCACTGGCTAGGGATATTCGTATAGATCTCGTGCGGTGTAACAAGCAAAAAGCTCATAACACTGGTGATGGCTGCCGAAAGAGGCTTCATGCCCAGCTTTGACGCATACTGGTAGGGCAATACAAATGCCACATATAGCGCAATCAGGCTAAGTGTCAGGGATTGTACCGTCATAAATGCCAGCTGCAGGCCTGTACTGGTGACAAAGCCCTGCCATGCCGGGATATCCAGAAAGGCTCCCAAGCAGGCAAAGGATCCGATTAAAATAATCGGCAGCAGGATCTGAAAGGTTGCTCCCAGGGCACTTAAGAATTTGATGCTGCTGATCTTATTCGCTATGGGCATCAATCCTTTTTGTAATTTTTCCATGAATTTTTCCATACTAACTTCCTCCTGGCAGAATATTCTGCCTTTTCCCTATTTATTTTTATTTATAATTGCAATAGCATCCTCAAGGATCTTCTCACCCCTCATCATGCCAAAATCCACCGCTTTCATGACGTCGATTTTACTTGCATGCATAGGAAAGGTTTTCAGTGTTGCCTCCTTTTTGAATGCCAATTGGGGCCCGAGCAGTATCACGTCCGCTTCCTCCACAAAATTCTCCAGCTGGGTATAGGGATACGCCTCAATCTCAGCTTCCACGTTCTTCTTCGCCGCGGCCTCCCTCATTCTTTTCACAACTATACCGGTGCTCGCACCATTTTCACATACCAACATAATTTTATACATTACGCATCTCCTTATATAAATAAATTATTTCTGTTGCCAGTTCGTTAATGATATCCGCCGCCGTAAGGTGGTCTGCCGCATGGACCGTGAGCATCGTAAATTGGAGGTCCTGATGCTCCGCATCATAGAACAGCAGCTCACTGTGCAGCTGATGTGCTTTCACAATTGCTTCTCCTGCCAGCTTTAAGCTGGCCTGCGCTTCCTCATAGCTGCCGGCACGTACCTGCTGGATCGCCATCAGGGCCAGACTCTTACCCTCCCCTCCGGCGGCTATTATTTCCATACTCTTTTCCAGTACATTCATTCAGTCTTCTCTCCTTTATTCTGCCTTGCACAGATAATTGCAAAACTCAGAAACTGCTGCTATTCTTCAATTGATGCCGGTTCCCGAGTGAAATTAACGCCTATAGTTTTGCACTAATCAGCTTGTAACCTCATTATGCAAAATTCCAGTGCGGTTTTCTATTTTTAAAATTGCACTTTTACGGTGCAATTGTTTCGGTATACAATCCATGGGAATTAACCTATAATACGGGTAGATGGTAGAATGCCTGATCTATTGGGAAGGAGACTTAATCTATGCAGAATAAAGAATTACAGGTACTGAATTATTTAAAAAACCAGAATGATTGGAGTACTGCTGCACATATCGCCAGTCATCTGGGCTTCTCTGTCAGGAGCGTAAAAACCTATATTTCGAATATTAATTCCACTTATCCCGATATCATTTCCTCTTCCAGGGACGGATTTTTTATAAGTGACAAGGACCGGCTGATCCCTATCCTTAATAATGCCTCCTCCCAAATCCCACAGTCCGCCTACAGCAGACAGGCTTATATTCTGAAGGTACTGCTATTGCAGAACGAGACTAAGAATTTGGATGACCTGGCAAATGAATTATGTATCTCCGTAGCTACCTTAAATAATGAAATCGTGAAAATCAAAGCTGAGCTGATGAATTTTGATCTGGTATTTAAAACAAAGAATAACTATGCCTCCATCGACGGATTGGAAAAAAACAAGAAGCGGATGATTTCCCATCTGATTTATAATGAGACAAAAGATAATTTTAGCAGTTTAGAATTAATCCAGTCCTATCTCCCGGAGATTGACCTTCGCATCGTAAGGCATATCGTTACCGACAAGCTCTTGTCCAACCATTATTTTATTGATGATTTTTCTTTGACGAATTTCATCCTGCACATCGGCATCACTATGGAGCGTTCCCGCAACTGCCCCGCCGCCAATGAGCATCATGAAGCCTCCAACACCATAAGTATTGCCGAGCCTGTCACGAAGCTGTTACGGGAAATCTGCGACAGTCTTGAGAAGCTTTTTTCGTTTCATTTTACGGAGGGTGATTTTTATAATCTCGCCCTGCTTTTAATGACACGTCTTGTCCATGAAAATATTGACCAGCTTGATATCAGCAAGGTAAATGAAATTGTCGGTCCAAGGATCAGCGCCTTGATGGAGTTAATACAAAACCGGGTCCGCAGGGTTTTTTATATCAATCTGAACAACCAGGATTTTATTATCCGGTTTTCACTCCATCTTTACAATATGATGATCCGTTTGGAGAATGACATCCCTGTCCGCAATCCCCAGCTGACACCCATTAAGAACAGCTATCCATATATCTATGATGTATCTGTTTTTATAGCCAATATCATCACAAAGGAAATGAAGCACGCGGTTTCAGAGGATGAGATTGCCTATATCGCCTTGCATATCGGGGTTTTGATCGAGGAACAGAAGGCCTTGAGGGATAAGGTCAAGGTTCTGGTTGTGTGTCCGAATTACTACTCCACACAGCAGCGGATGATTAAAAAGATTTATACCATATTTGAAGACAGCATCCTGCTATCCGGTGTTGTCACCTCGCAGGATGAGCTGGGCAATTTTCCCGATTATGACTGTATCATATCCACCATCCAAATAAGCCAGCCCCTTTCGGTTCCCGTCACACTGATCTCTGATTTTATCAGTAATAAGGATATCAGCAATATCATCAGCGTAATTGATGATATAAAAAAGGAACGGGTAAGGTCAAAATTAGAAAACAAACTGAAATTTATATTTAAAAAGGAGCTTTTCCTTTATAGCCCGGATAATTTCTCCGACCAGACGGGTGCCATTGAGACACTTTCCTCGGCTTTGGAGAAGGAGGGATATGTTGACCATACCTTCCGTGAAAAGCTTTATGAGCGTGAAAGGTTAAGCTCCAGTGCCTATATCAACATTGCCCTGCCCCATCCCATTGACATGTGTGCCCTTTCTACGGCAATTGCAGTGTCGATCCATCCCAGTCCCATTGAATGGAATGGAAACAAGGTCCATGTCGTTTTCATGCTTGCCATCCACGAGGAGGACCGGATCCTGTTCCGGGATATCTTTGATTTGGTGACGGAAATATTGCTCAACAAAAAGAATTTCCAGTCCCTGCTTAACACAAAAACCTATGAGGATTTTATCAAGATGTTGATCTCCTCCGTATGAGGTCAGAAATGAGGAATTTTATGGAATTAAAGAACGCACCTGTGCTAAACCGTTTTATTGCATTTCTTATTGACTGGTACCTGGCATCCTTATTCGCCTCCATACCTGTCGTGATCCTTCAATCTCTTCAGGCAAAGGAATTCGTCATTGTTAACAGCCTGGAGGGTCTTTCTTTAATAAATGCGTGGATTGCTTGCATTTTGGCGCTGCTTGTATATATAATATATTATTGCATTATACCAAGTAAAGCCCGCGGTCAGTTTCTTGCCGGCCAGACAATTGGCCGGAAGCTATTAAAAATAAGGCTGGCCGGAGCTGATGGTTCCTCCCCTTCTTTTCACCGTTTATTCCTGAGGGATTTTATTGGGGTGTTACTGCTTCAAGGCTATATTACCAGCGTCAATATTTACTTATTATCAATTATACAGATGACAACAGGCGCTTTCATTGCACCGCACTTTCAGCTGTTTTATTATGTGGCTATTATAATATCGCTGGTATTGTATGTTATGAGCAAAAGGATGTACCTACTTCATGATTTGATAAGCAAAACACGGATGATCCGTATCAGCTGATCTGTGCTAAATTATCAGCACTAAAGTATCCGTATTAAATTATCTGTACTGGATTGATCTGGATTAAATTGATCTGGATTAACTGATTTGGATCAACTGATTTGGATCAACTGATTTAGATCAACTCATCTCCGCTAACTACATATTTTTAGAGGCAGTCCTCAGAACTTACCTTGCTTTACTAGGGATTTAATGCAACAGTATAACAAAGGAGCCTGGAATATGCACAAAGTTTTATGCCTGGATTACGACAATACCATATTTGATCACTCTTCGAAGCAAATACCCGACAGTACCATTGAAGCCCTTGATAAGGTAAGAGACCGCCTTAAAATCGTTCTGGCCAGCGGGCGGCATTTTAATGAAGCCGTCAACCAGCCAATCTTAGATATCATTAAACCGGATGCCATCATCCACGCCAACGGATGTGCTGTTGAAGCGGATGGGAAGCTGCTATATGAGACCTATTTAGATAATGCCCTTGTGGAGGATTTAATCCACTTTGCCCTAGAGCATCACTTGATCTTAGGCGGGGTTTATGAAAGCTGTTGGTATAATACCTATCCTGAAAAATTAAAACAGCGCTGGAACGCCAAGGGAAACACGTTTTTTCCGGAGATAAGGGAGATCAGCGGACTATTCGGCAAGAAAATCTACTCCCTGTTCCTTGATGATACCGTGGAAGCAGCCAAGCTTTTAGCAGACAACTTTCCGGCAGTCCGGACTCCCATCATGTCTGAAAAATATGGCGGCGCAGACGTCATCCCCCATCATGTATCGAAAGCCTTTGGGATACAGGTGCTTTTAAATTATTGGGGAATGACCTTTCAGGATGTTATCGCAATCGGCGACAGCATGAATGATTATGAAATGATTCAACAGGCATTCATGGGAATCGCCATGGGAAACTCCGTATCAGCGCTAAAGGAAATTGCTGATTATGTTACTACCCATGTCAATAAGGACGGAATCAAAAATGCATTGCAGTTTTTGCAGTTAATTTAAAATCCGGCAAATTGTTATATCCTAATAAGAGCACTGTCACCCCTAAGCCGACAGTGCTCATTTTACATTTTTTGGCAATGGTCTATTGGAATTCTACATCTGTAATTGTAGTTTTTTCCCCTATGCGAGACCCCTTTAATCCTGCAACAGGCTCAAATACTGGAAAAGTCTCTCTTTTACATATTCGCCGATCATATTTACCAGAGGCGATGCGTCTTGATCCCGGTAATAGCTGTCAAAGCAGGAATAGTATTTTCTCCTGTCGGTGAATTTCACGTCAATGGGCGGGTAACCCGCCTGCATAAGCATGAGGTTCAATATCAGTCGTCCGGTGCGCCCGTTACCGTCGATGAACGGATGGATTCCTTCAAAATTCAGGTGAAACAGCGCCGCCCTTTCTATGGTATGCCGGTTGTCACGTGGCAAATCCGCAACCAGCCGCTCCATCTGTACCGGAACAAGGTAGGGCTGTGGGGGTTCGTGGTGCGCACCCATAATTTTAACCGGAATTCTCCGATATACGCCCTTGTCTTCCGGCCTGTCTATCAGGACGAGGGAGTGGATTTCACGGATAATCCGTTCAGAAATCGGAACTTTATCTCTGACAAGTGAAACGACATAAAGGAATGCGTCACGATGGCCAACCGCCTCCAGATGGTCTTTGAGCGGTTTCCGGTCAATCGTCACGCCCTCTAAAGCAAGTGCGGTTTCCTGAAGCGTGAGCATATTGCCCTCTATGGCATTTGAGTTGTAGGTAAATTCTACGAGGAATTCATCCTGCAAACGTTTTAGTTCCCCTCCCGTCAGTGGGCGCCGACGGTCAAGCTCCGCCTTCATCTCATCGGCGGATGCAAAGAGCGAAGCGTATTGTTCCGGAATATCCTTGCCGCGCAAACTGCGCGCGTCAATCGGCTTCAGCGCGTCCGCCGGGATGAAATAGGAACGCCCCTCTCTGACGATACCCTCTATGCGCCCCTTTGCACAGAGTACCCGGACACGGCGGTCTGATATGCCCCACTGTTCCGAAGCTTGTTTTACGGTAATGTATTGCATCGTTTCACCTCCTCGATCTTTTTTATAGTATACTATATTATAGGAATAATACCAAGATATATTTTATCTTTTACAGTATATCATTCCGATAATTATTTCAATCACGGGGATCTTTCCTACACATATTTGTCGTAAAATAAAAGATACGTATGCCTTCTCTTTTTCTTGGTGGGAGCATTGCCTTTGTATTGCTTAATGTACATCTTCTTATTATTTCAGTTCGTTTGGGATTGTCCTTCATACACTTGATTTCGTGTATGACAAGTTATATAATCAACTCATAATCAAAAAAACCTCACTGGCTCCATTAAAGTCAGTAAGGTTTTTTGCTGTTAACGCCGGTTCAAGCGTGACCACCGTTATCTATTCCTTATAGTTTTTAGCCAGCACGAATTCCTTCTGTATTTCTTCCCCCGGTTCCTGCGTTAGTAAAGAAACAATTACAATAATAATGCATGAGAACAGAAAGGCCGGTAATAGCTCATACAGTCCAAGAATCCCTCCCATAGGCTTAAGCACCAGCTTCCAGAAGAAAACCATGATACCGCCACCGAGCATGCCCGCAATAGCACCCTCCCTGGTTGTTCTTTTCCAGAAAAGGGAGAAAAGCATCAGAGGTCCAAAGGTTGCCCCAAACCCTGCCCATGCAAAGGATACAACAGTGAAAATAACGCTGTTTTCGTCCAAAGCAATGATTACTCCAACTATAGTAATAACGAGAAGAATAATTCTTGAAGCAAGCATAACCTGCTTATCTGTAGCATTCCGCTTAAACAATCCCTGGAAGATATTTTTTGACACAGCGGAAGAAGCAATCAGCAGATAGGAGTCTGAGGAGCTTATGGTAGCCGCTAATATACCGGCCATAGCCAAGCCCGCAATAACAGTTGGCAATAGGTTTGTTGATAAGGTAATAAAGATTTTCTCAGCCGATCCGGAGGAAAGATGCTCCACTGGAAAGGCCGCCCTTCCAACGATACCAATTAAAACTGCTGCAAACAAAGAAATCGCACACCATACTGTTGCTATCCTTCTGGATTGCTTTAATTCATCATGCTTTCTGATTGCCATAAATCTTAATAACACCTGAGGCAT
>JARKQP010000670.1 GCA_029974875.1 Mobilitalea sp. | reverse complement strand
CCAATTCCATCCATTGGATTGAATGCTGTTTGGTTTTCTATGCCTATAACATGGATTATTGTAGATATAATTTGTGTCTGGTTTTATAAACGTAAATATATAAAAGTAAATATATAAAAGCAAGTATATAAAAGCAAGTATATAAAGGCAAGTATATAAAGGCAAGTATATAAAAGCAAATATATAAAAACAAATATTATAACGTAGAGAAAATAAGAGAATAGGAGAGAGCAAATGAATGAGAGAGTTAGAAAACTGCAAATAACCTTACAGAAAGATGATATTGATGGAGCATTATATGCAACAAGTGCAAACCTGCAATATTTGCTTGATGACGTGGAATATCACTGGCAAAGAACAATGTATACAGGAGGCTTGCAGCATATGTGGAGGGAAGGCCTTGCAGGGCATTTTTTAAATAATCCCGACTGTATCCTTTTCGTGCCCGCAGAAGGCGAACCTGTATTATTTATGACATTTGAACGCTCCAAGGATATGATGCATTTGGAAATTAAAAAGGAAATAGGTTATTTTCATCGCCTGATGGATATGGTTCATCCTTATCTGACAGGAAAAAAAGTAGCATTAGGTGAAAGCTGCAGGATATTTTTACAGGCGCTGCTGGAAGAATTTGCACCGGATACGTCATGGGTTGACGGGGAACGGGACGTTATGAAAATGCGGGAGATCAAAGATGCAAAAGAAATAGAAAGGATGCGGCGTGTGGCAGCATTCACAGATGCTGCAATGGAAAAGACGGTAGAAATATTACGTCCTGGCATTACGAAAGGGGAAGTAGAAAGATTTCTGTCAACAGTTGGAGAGGAAGCGGGACTTAGGGATGTTTCGTTTCCACCGGCATGCCTGTTTATAAAATCGGAAACCAATATGGAGCTGGGAAGTGATCCGATTGACATGAAGCTGGAACCGGGTACAGCCATAGCATTTGATTTTGGCTATGTAATGGACGGGTATTGCTCTGATTATGGGCGTTCTTTTTACTGTGGTGAAGCACCGGAGCATTTTGCGGATGGTTATAAAGCGCTGCAGGAAGCACAATGCTATTTGTTAAGTAAGATTAAACCTGGTATTTCAATGGACTTATGCCGTACCACACTGGAAAAGAAGCTAAGCGGGTTCGGAGGATATGAAAAGTATTTACGTCAAAATCCAGTTTCTGGTCTGATGGGACATCAGATTGGTATTGACGTGCATGAGCATCCATGGATCCATGATGCGCAAGACCAGATATTCGAGCCGGGGATGATAATGTGCATTGAACCAAAGCTGTGGATACCGGGAGAAGGCTATATGCGGGTCGAAGATATGGTTCTAATCACAGAGCAAGGATGCGAGGTGTTAACAAAGTTTGATAGGGAATTGTTTGGTTTACCTACTTTATAGCTTGAACGTCGCACATGGATGTGCAATTTGACTAGAAAACTCCCTACTTTTCTATGCATAACAGTATAGAAAAGTGTGGATTTCATATCCAAAGGCTGTTAAAATAAAGATATAAATCATTATTGAGGTAAGGATATACAGAAAAATAAAGTTAGAATATTAAATAATGTATATACTACTAATGGTAGAATTCTTGTGCTTGATCAAGAAAGCAGTTTGCTTGCAAATATAATAGATGCAAGCAAAAGAAAAACAGCATGGGGAATATTAAAGAAACTGCTAAAAAAATTCAATATTACTTTTGAAATTGTGGCAATAGTCTTGTGATGGTATAATAACCACATAAGGACGTAGGGAGGTTTGTGCTATGTTGAAAATGATTATCCGAATGGATGATGATAAAATAAACGTTGAGAAGAAATATTGTTTAGACGGTATCTACAGTATCATCGATAGCACCTTTGTCAAAATGGGTTTTCCCCGTATAGAGGATGCTTCGGGCTCGTTGGTATATCGTGATAATGGACACGCCAAAGATTATGGACGTTTCGGAAAAATCGTCAATACCTTAAAAAAGCAGGCGTGGTTCATGGACAATGTTACGGTTTGGCTTTTGTGTGATAGTGATGATTCCGACAGCCCAGAAGATTTTAACGAGGAAGATTTGTTGAAACATTATAGACAAAAGCGAGCTATGGGGGCTTAATGCTTGGAGAGAAAATATTTTAAGGCGCTGAACTTTGATTTGGACACACACCAACTAAAGGAATATTATCCAGGGGTCAATTACAGGCAGGCATATGATGATTTGCGGCGATTTTTCAAACGCCGTCAGTTTTCGCACCGGCAGGGCTCAGGATACATATCGGACAACAAACTGACTACTGCGGATATTTATGATTTGATGGATGAATTGAGTCAGCAATTTCCGTAGCTTGGGAGATGTGTCAATAAGATAGATGTTACCAATATTGGACGTCAGCATGATTTGACTGATTTGTTGAATTCAATGGATGATATTGCAATAGATAACTCATTGTTGGTGAGCGAGGAGAATGAATAGACTGACAAGCAGTATATTGTTGCTTTAGGAAAAATAAATAGTGCCTACACCGTATCAGAATGCGGTTTCATCGATATGGAAGAACCATACATCATCCACCCAAAAAATAAATCATATCTTGACAAAATAAGCAGCTATGATTATAGTTAAAGAATATATTATAGAAAGCTTCATAAGACAATGCGTAGATAAGGAGTATTAAGAGACCCTGTACTTCCAGAGAGCTGCCGGCAGGTGTAAGGCAGCAGCTACAGTCTCCCAACTCGCCTTTGAGCTCTCTTGCTGAACGAAAGTAGGCAGGAGCGGTTTTCCCGTTATCGAAAATAAGTGCGTATGTTGGAATAATCAATGGGAAGGTATATAAAATATATCAAATTAAGATTATTCCCATACGAAATAGAGTGGTACCACGGAAGTCACCTTTCGTCTCTTTCATGACAAGTGAAGCAGCATGCTGCTATAGCTTGCCGGAGGCGGAGGTTTTTTTGTATCCGTTTGTATTTTGCAGGACAGGGAGCCCTGACTGCACAATGTACATTTCTGTACATTAATAAAATCATCAGGAGGAGTAATTATGGCAGCACCTTATAACCATAAGGAAGTCGAGAAAAAATGGAGTAAGATCTGGGAGGCTAACCCGGTAAATGTGAATGATGGCACAAAGCCGAAGTATTACTGTCTGGATATGTTCCCATACCCGTCAGGCAGCGGCCTTCACGTCGGGCACTGGAGAGGATATGTAATCAGTGATGTCTGGAGCCGTTACAAGCTGTTAAAGGGCTATTATATCATCCATCCCATGGGCTGGGATGCCTTCGGCCTTCCGGCGGAAAACTATGCGATCAAGATGGGTGTACATCCAAGCAAATCAACTGCTGAAAATGTGTCTAATATCAAGAAGCAGATCAATGAAATTGCAGCGGTTTATGATTGGGACATGGAGGTTAATACCACCGACCCGGATTTTTATAAATGGACCCAGTGGATATTTGTAAAAATGTTCAAGGCCGGCCTGGCCTACGAAAAGGAGATGCCCATTAACTGGTGTCCTTCCTGTAAAACAGGCCTGGCAAATGAAGAGGTCGTAAATGGTGAATGTGAGCGCTGCGGTTCCTCAGTCACCAAGAAGAACTTAAAGCAGTGGATGTTAAAGATCACGGAATATGCAGACCGTCTGCTGGAGGACTTAAATAAGCTGGATTGGCCTGAAAAGGTTAAGAAGATGCAGTCTGACTGGATTGGCAAAAGCTATGGTGCAGAGGTTGACTTTACGGTAGCCGGTACCGGCAGCAGGGCAATCCGGGTTTACACCACGAGACCGGATACCTTATATGGTGCGACCTTTATGGTACTGGCTCCCGAGCATGCCCTGGCAAAGGATCTGGCAACGGCGGAAACCAAAGCAGCGGTAGAGGATTATATTTACAAATCCTCCATGAGATCCTCTGTTGACCGTATGCAGGATAAGGATAAGACCGGTGTATTTACCGGAAGCTATGCAATTAATCCTATGAATGGGAAAAAGATTCCGATCTGGTTGTCCGATTATGTATTAGCGGACTATGGTACCGGTGCTATTATGTGTGTTCCCGCCCATGATGACAGGGACTTTGAGTTTGCTACGAAGTTTGGAATCCCGATTGTCCAGGTTATCTCCCCGGACGGCAAGGAGAATCCCGCTTTAGAGCAGGCTTATACCGAGCCGGGCATCATGATTAATTCCGGGGCATGGAACGGTATGAAATCTGAGACTGCCAAGAAGGAAGTGCCGGATCAATTGGATGAAATGGGAATTGGCAAGAAAACGGTAAATTATAAGCTGCGTGACTGGGTATTTTCCAGGCAGCGTTACTGGGGCGAGCCGATTCCGATTGTACACTGCGAGCATTGTGGGGCTGTTCCGGTTCCTGAGGACCAGCTGCCCTTGTTATTGCCTGAGGTAGAGAAATACCAGCCGACAGGTACCGGTGAATCACCCTTAGCAGATATCCATGAATGGGTTAATACCACCTGTCCGGCCTGCGGTGCACCTGCAAAAAGGGAAACCAATACAATGCCTCAGTGGGCAGGCTCCTCCTGGTATTTCCTGCGCTATGTGGACAATAAAAATGATAAGGAGCTGGTATCCAAGGAGAAGGCCCATGAGCTGCTTCCCGTTGATATGTATATCGGCGGTGTGGAGCATGCGGTATTGCACCTGCTTTACTCCAGATTCTATACCAAGTTCTTAAATGATATCGGTGTTGTAGATTTTGATGAGCCCTTTGCCAAGCTCTTTAACCAGGGCATGATAGGCAAGAACGGCGCAAAGATGAGTAAGTCCAAGGGCAATGTAGTATCCCCGGATGAGCTTGTAAGGGATTATGGCCGTGACTCCTTAAGGATGTATGAGCTCTTTGTCGGGCCGCCGGAGCTGGATTCTGAGTGGGATGACAGGGGAATTGATGGGGTATACCGTTTCATCAACCGTTTCTATAATCTGGTTATGGATAACAAGGATAGCTCAGTGGCTCCGACACCGGAAATGGTAAAATTACGCCACCGCATGATTTACGATATTACTACACGTCTGGAAACCTTCAGCTTAAATACGGTAGTCAGCGGTTTCATGGAATACAATAATAAGATGCTGGAGCTTGCAAAGAGGGCTGGCGGGATCGATAGGGAAACACTTGAGACGGCAACGGTTCTTTTGGCACCTTTTATCCCCCATGTCAGCGAAGAGCTGTGGTCACAGTTAGGCCACAAGACCTCCGTATTCAAAAACACCTGGCCGGTGTATGACGAAGAGAAGATGAAGGACAGTGAGATTGAAATTGCAGTCCAGATCAATGGCAAGACTAAGACGACGGTACTGGTTCTTGCTGATGCTGCAAAGGATGATATCATCACTGCTGCGAAGGAGGCCCTTGGTGACAAGCTGGCTGGAACAATTGTAAAGGAAATCTATGTTCCGGGAAAGATCGTGAATATTGTAGTAAAATAACAGACAGGGCAGGCTGGAAAACCTTGTTGCCTGATAAAATAATGCAAGAGGAAGCGGTAAGCCACCTCAATGGTCATGAGGGGATTACCATTATTTGATCTACGATTTGAAATAGTGGCTTCTGTGAAGTCAAAGATGAATAAAAATTCGCCCGGGACACAGCCTAAGGAAGTAGGAATGGCATGACCCGGGTGGTTTTTATTGAAGTTAATCTTAAAATTCATCTTAAAATTAATGAGGAAATTTATCTATTAAATTTAACCCATATATGGTAAAATAAACTAGTATGACCCAATTCAACTGAATTTAGGCGGAAATAAGGGAGGATGACGAATGAAAGTTATCACGAAGTTTTCTAAAAAGGATTTGTGGACGATACCGAATATCTTATGCTATATCCGGTTTTTGTTGATTCCGGCATTTGTCGTCCTTTATATCAAAGCGACTACCCCAAGTGAATATCTTAGGGCTGCCGTTATTGTGCTTATTTCTGGAATGACGGATTTTTTAGATGGTTTTATTGCACGCAGGTACGACATGATAACGGAGCTGGGCAAAATTATAGATCCGATTGCTGATAAGCTTACGCAAGCTTCCCTTATTTTTGTATTGATTGTAAAAATTAAATGGATGTATCTGCTGCTGGTCATGTTCCTGCTTTTGCAGATATTTTTGGTGGTTGCCGGATTGGTTATGCTAAAGAAAGGAACGAAGCTGAACGGATCCAAATGGTTTGGTAAGGTTTCGACTACTGTATTCTATGCAATTATGCTGATCTTAGTGGCAATGCCGACCCTGGATTACCGCATCACGAATACCTTGATGCTGGTCTGTGGAGCGTTTTTTCTCTTGTCCATGCTCCTGTATATGAAGGAATATATCACGATGTACCATAGCCTGAAGGCAAAAGGAAGGCTTGAAAGGGAATCATAAATAAGGGGAAGCTAATATCGCTTACAAGGCCCGGTGCTTTCCCGCGGTATGAATTTTGCCCGCAGCAGGAGCTTGCTGATGGTGATGCCGTGAATAAGCCCATCCAATAAAAGAAAAGCACTTTTGCCAAGATCCGTCCTATCCTGGCGGATGGTGGTGAGGGAGGGGGAGAGCCTGGCGGCGATAGGGAGGTCATCAAAGCCGACCACACTGATATCCTCAGGTACCCTTAAGTCCCTTTTATGCAGCTCGGCAATAACACCTGTCGCGATTAAATCACTGGCGCACATGATGGCAGTGGCGCCCTGCTTCAGGAAGCCGGGGACATGATCCCTGGCACAGTCAGGGACGTAATAACCGTAGTCAATTAAATTCCCATCTGCAATTAGTCCATGCCTTGCCATGCTGCTTAGGAAGGCCTGGTGCCGCTGCTGGGATACCATGGAGTTTTTTGATCCGTTCAGGAACGCAATACGGGTATGGCCCAGACTGTGCAGGTGTGCGACAGCCAGGTCAATGCCCTCCCCGTTATCAGTGCCCACATAGCCAATGTGGGTATTTCTTTCTATATAATTATCTAATAGTACGGTCGGCACTGTAGTTTTACCCAGCTGCCGGACCCAATCGTCATGCAGGTTAAAGCCCAGGAGAAAGGCGCCGCTGTAGCCGTTTTTCAGCATATAGGTATCAAAGCTTTCTGCCAGCTGCATATTAAGGTTAGTCGGTACGATGGTCACGTCCCAATGCCTTCTGGCGGCAGAGAGCTTAAAGCCGACAATAACGTCATATCCAAACTGGTCATTATTTTCATAATCCATATTCTCAATAAAAATACATACCTTCCTTGTGCCGGTAGATTTCATTTTCTTTGGGGAATACCCCATCTCTACGGCAGTATCCAGTACGAGCTGTCGCATGTCCGCACTTATGTCGCTTGCACCGTTCAGACCCTTGGATACTGTACTGACTGCTATGCCTAACTTATTTGCTATGTCCTTTATCGTGGGCATGGATTTTCCTCCTATGACAATTATCTTATAAATAAAAACTCTTAAAATTAACGGAATGATTACCGTATCCAATATATCATGATGCATAAGCCTTTTCAACCCGGATTTTTGTATTGGGTGTCTGGGGTGTCTTAGGTGAGGCATTTGTTGCAGAGTTAGAATTGAAAAAGTTAGAATGTTTTTTGGGTAAGACTTGTATTTCGTTGACAAAACATAAGTAAAATGATATTATGTGAATATATTTTCGAAAATTTCCGAAAATATATGGACAATCAAAGAATAATAACCCATATGATGCTATATTTTATTAAAAGGACCTTTTTATTAAAAAGACAAAACTACAAGTCGAGATAGGGCATGCAATAATATAAGTTATTAAAAGGCGCAATTATGTGCTGTGCATCTTGAGCATCAGAACACGGGTTAGTTTCGGTAATATAATATATAAATGTTTGTGAAGGAGATAAACATGGCAAATAATTTTAAATCAAATGTGGCAATGATCCTGGATTTTGATTACGGTAAGTCAATTAAGGAAGCAAATACCATAGAATTATATAATGCAGTCTCTAAGGCTGCAAGGAAGAGTCTGGGCAAGGACTGGAGCCTGACGGCACCCGGGAAGAAGGTATGCTATCTTTCGGCAGAGTTTTTAATCGGCCGGCTAATCTACAGCAACCTCGTTAATATGGGATTATTCCATCAGTTTTCGGAGCTGATGAGCGAAAATAACCTGGATATTCGGATGTTCGAGGATATTGAGGATGCGGCGCTGGGAAATGGAGGATTGGGACGTCTGGCAGCCTGTTTCCTGGATTCTGGTGCGACTCTGGGAATTACCTTGAACGGATATGGGATCCGTTATAAATATGGTCTGTTCAAGCAATATTTTGAGGATGGCTTCCAAAAGGAGGCTCCGGATGACTGGCAGCGTTTTGGTGACCCCTGGTCCGTGCGCAGGGAAGAGGAACGGGTAAGAATTGATTACAAGAACCAGTCCGTATATGCAGTTCCTTATGATATCCCGGTCATTGGATACGGCGGGAAAAAAGTTAATACCCTGCGCCTATGGCAGGCGGAGCCTTTAGAGAGCTTTAACTTCGAATTATTCAACGAACAGAAGTATGACAAGGCAAACAGGAATAAAAATGAGGCGGAAGCGATCACCAGCGTCCTGTATCCGAACGATGATACGGAGGAGGGAAAGAAGCTGCGCTTAAAGCAGGAATATTTTTTCTCAAGTGCGACGCTGCAGGATCTTCTGTCCAAATATAAGCAGAAATATGGAAATGATTTTACCCATTTCTCCTCCGAATACGCTATCCAGCTAAATGATACCCATCCTGTGGTTGCGATTCCTGAGCTGGTCCGGCTGTTAAAGGAGCAGGAACGGATCAATATCTCCAGGGCAATCCGTATCGCAAAGGAAACCTTTGCCTATACGAACCATACGGTTATGGCGGAGGCCTTGGAAAAGTGGAATGAAGGCTTATTTAAAGCGGTCATTCCCCAGGTTTACAAATATGTGGTTCTGATCCAGAGGGCTTTAACCAGGGAACTGGCAAATCTGGGGAAAGGAACTGAGGATCAGCGGCAGATTTATAATATCATTGAGAACAATACCATCCATATGGCGAGATTAGCCATCTATGCAAGCCATTCAACGAACGGTGTGGCAAAGCTGCATACGGAGATTTTAAAGCAGGATGCTTTAAAGGAATGGTATGAAATCTATCCGGAGCGCTTTAACAACAAGACTAACGGCATCACCCAGCGCAGATGGCTGAACCTTGCGAATATGGAGTTAGCCGGTTTCATTACGGATAAAATCGGAAGCGGATGGATTACGGACCTGGAAAGGTTAAAGGAGCTTGAGAAATTCGCGGAGGATAAGGGCGTAATTAAGGAATTCGGGGATATAAAACGGATTAAGAAGAGGCAGCTCGCGGAATATATTGAGAAGCAGGAGGGGATTTTGGTCAACCCGGATTTCATTTTCGATATCCAGGTAAAGCGGCTTCACGAATATAAACGCCAGCTGTTAAATGCATTTTCCATCCTGGATCTTTATTTTGGGATTAAGGAGGGAAGGATCACTGAATTTAACCCAACGGCCTTTATCTTTGGGGCTAAGGCAGCGCCGGGCTATTACCGGGCAAAGGGCATCATTAAATTCATCAATGAGATAGGAAGGCTGGTCAACAATGATCCGGAGGTAAAGGATAAGCTTCAGGTCGTATTTGTGCAGAACTATAATGTGTCCTATGCGGAGAAGCTGGCTCCGGCTGCTGATGTATCAGAGCAGATTTCTACGGCCGGAACGGAGGCTTCCGGAACCGGCAATATGAAGTTCATGCTAAATGGCGCAGTGACCCTTGGAACCTATGACGGCGCAAATGTGGAAATCGTTGAACAGGCCGGAGAAGAGAATAACTATATCTTTGGCGCGAGGGTGGAAGAGCTGGAGCGCATCAAGGATACCTATGATGCAAAGGGAATCTATGATACGGATCCGAGGGTGAAGAGGGTTCTGGATGCATTGATAGACGGCACCGTAGATGATGGCGGTACGGGCATGTTTGCAGAGCTATATAACTCGCTCCTGTACGGAGCCAGCTGGCATAAACCGGACCATTATTATATCCTGTTAGATTTTATCCCCTACTGCGATGAAAAATTGAAGGTAAACAAGGACTATTCGGATACCTTCGGCTTCCGCAGAAAGTGCTTCTTAAACACCGCAAATGCAGGAAAATTCTCCAGTGACAGAACTATTAAGGATTATATGAAAGAGGTATGGCACGTGTAGGCATACCCTAGGAGCCTAAGGAAAATATAAGCTTGACAAAATGGATCAGGCCTTTTTGTCTTACCGAAGCCCACCCGGACTAACTGGTTTAGCGCGGAGAGGGTAAATGGTAGGACAGAAAGGCCTGGTCCTATGTTGTTGTCATAATTTTGTGTCTGTCATAATTTTGTGTCTGTCATAATTATTTGTGTCTGTCATAATTCTTTTCGTCTGTCACAATTCTTTTCGTCTGTCACAATTCTTTCCATCTGTCATAATTCTTTCTATCTGTCATAATTCTTTCCATCTGCCACAATTCTTTCCGTCTGTCATTAATTTTTCCTGGTTGCCATGAATTTTCTTATCATTTCAAATTGCTGTCTTTCTTTAGAAGACAGGTTCTTTGTTAAGATCTCCATCAGGACATCACTTTCGTCTTTAGAAAAGGCCATATTTTGTTGCTGTAATTTCTTATTTGCATTCATGAGCAGGGGAACCAGCTGTTCCATGGGTTTTCCGTCGGCTTCCTTCATTAATTCCAGGAAGATTGTCATTTTACGTGGGTCGATATGATTTAGCTTTGGATTGTTCGTCCAAGAAGTGTCGGGCATAATTATTCTCCTTTTTGATCATCAGTTTTGCTATTATTATCATATGACATGGAATTAAAAAGCATGCTAAGGTTTTCGAAGGTACCCATCTTATCGGAAGGAATCATGGATTTTAACATATCAAACATTGGGGCGGAACCGGAACCTTTGTTACCGGCAGCGGAATCTTTGGTAGCGGAGGATTTGATATCCCGTAATATGTCCTGGACGGACTCATCCATCTGCGGGGCACTCATTTGCTCTACGGCTGTATTCATGGTGGGGGGATCAGCCTTCCAATCCACATTATTCTTATAACCCATATCAGAGCCGTCTATATTTTCTCTATGCGAATTATATATATTTCCCATATCTGGGATATCGCCCGTATTTGAGGCATAGGTATTACCTGTATCTGAGGCATAGGTATTGCCTGTATCTGAGGTATAGATATCACCCGTATCTGGGACATAGATATTTTCTATGTCTGCGTGGTGTCTATTCCCCATATCCTCATTATCCGTATGTTCCACATCAGTATTTGCCATGTCTTCCCCTGCAGCGTGGTTAGAAGCAGTAGTCCCCTCTGTGTTATCCGTACTCTGTGCCGTGAAGTTTGTAAAGGCCTGGAAGATGGATTCAAAATTTGGACCGGCAAAGTTGCTGGCAACGTTGGAGGCATCATCCGGGTTGGTATCTCCAAATGGAAAGCCGCCAAATTCCTGCATGGTTTTCATGGCCTCCATCATGTTGTTGTACATTTCAAACATTTTCTTCATATGGAATAAATTAAGGATACGGTCCACGATGTCGCGTTCCCGGTTACTGCAGACAGGGCGGACGGCGGCCAGCAGGCCTTCAACATCTATATTTTCAAATGCAAAGCCACAGGCAGCCAGATTCTGTGGCTTTCTTGCAGCCTTCATACTGCCCATCAGATCGCATACCTTGACAAACAGGTCGGCCATTCCCTGAGTTCTGCCGTCAACGAAAGGTATGGCGGCTTTGACAATTTCTGCCGTGTGGAGTAAATCTAGGTCTGCCATAGCTTCTCCCATTATTTATGCTTATTACATTATATTCATACAGCAGGGAAAAATGAACATTCCATAAGGGGAAACAAGCCCTTCCGGCCATAATAACACTGTAGGGATCCGTATTTTACGGGATGGGAATGTAAAAAATGTACAATAAAGGGTGACATATAAAAGGATAAGTGATATGCTTTCCTTATCTGAAAAATGGATCAGGGGGTAAGCTATGTATAAAATTTATTGCAGACTATATCAAAAAGGCTTAAAAATAGCAGCATGCTTTTTGAAATGGAGGGAGCCGGAGCTTATCCAAGGGAAGAATAGCATTCTGCAATTATCCGGATATCTTAAAAAGCATCAGATCAGCCGCGTATTAGTGGTAACAGACCGTCAGATATTAGTCATCGGATTGATGGACAGCATGCTCCGTGATTTTAAGGAAAAGAATATCCGGGCTGTCATTTACGATAAAACAGTGCCCAACCCCACCATTGAAAATATTGAAGAGGGGCTGCGCCTTTACCATAAAGAAAAGTGTGAGGCTATCATTGCCTTCGGTGGCGGATCCCCTATGGACTGTGCAAAAGGAGTAGGGGCGAGGGTAGCCAGGCCAAAGAAAACGGTTTCCCAAATGAGGGGGATCCTTAAGGTAAGAAAAAAGCTGCCCACACTCATTGCGGTACCGACAACGGCAGGAACCGGAAGCGAAGTAACACTTGCAGCCGTAGTCTGTAATCCTAAGACACATGAAAAATACGCCATTAACGATCCGGTTCTGATCCCTTTTGCTGCCGTAATGGATCCTGTATTGACAGAGAAGCTGCCGCCTTCCATTACTTCGACAACCGGCATGGATGCCTTGACCCACGCAGTGGAGGCCTACATAGGAGGATCAAATACAAAAAGAACAAAAAAGATGGGCATCAAGGCGACACGGTTGATTATGAAGAACCTGAAAAAGGCCTATGAAAATGGCAACGACCTAAAGGCAAGGAAAGCAATGCAAAGAGCCTCCCATTATGCCGGGATCGCATTTACCCGCGCTTATGTCGGGTATGTCCATGCGGTTGCCCATACGCTGGGGGGCTTTTATTCCATTCCCCATGGCCTTGCCAATGCCGTAATACTGCCCTATGTATTAGAGGCATATGGAAAATCCGTACACCGCCCCCTGGCAGAGTTGTATGATGTGTCCAGGCTGTCCTATGGCGCGGAAGGTAAGAAGGAAAAAGCAGAAAGCTTTATCAGGCATATCAGGATCATGAACCGTGAAATGAACATACCGGAAACCCTCCCCGGAATCAGGAAAAGTGATGTGGATGTTATGGTAGACAGGGCATACAGAGAAGCAAATCCTACTTATCCGGTACCAAGGATTATGACAAAACAGGAACTGAAGAACATATATTATTTGATAATGGAGGATGAACAATGATCGGGATAGAAGAGCTTTGCGAAAAGCAGAGAAAACTGTTTGAATCGGAAACAACAAGAAATATGGCATTCCGGAGGGCATGCTTGCAAAAGCTGAAAAAAGAAATTGATGAAAACGAAGCCGATATCATGGAGGCGTTAAAAAAGGATTTGAATAAATCGGCCTTTGAGACCTACGCGACGGAAATAGGGATGGTTCTGGAGGAGATAAATTTCATGCTGAAAAACATGAAGAGGTTATTGGCAGCCAAACAGGTCAGGACACCGATAACACAATTCCCTGCCAGCAGCCGTATTTACCAGGAGCCTTACGGCACAGTCCTGATTATGTCACCGTGGAATTATCCTTTCCAGCTGGCCATGGTACCTCTGGTCGGAGCCGTTGCCTGCGGAAATTGTGCTATTATCAAGCCCTCCAATTATTCCCCGGAAACCTCAAAGGTAATCCAGAAGATTGTTTCTAAAGTGTTCGAGGCTTCCCATGTGGCAGTCATTGAAGGAGGCAGAGAGGTCAACCAGTCCCTGCTGGACAACAAATTTGACCTGATCTTTTTCACGGGAAGTATTGAGGTCGGAAAAATCGTGATGGAAAAGGCAGCAAAGCATCTGACACCCATTGTATTGGAGCTTGGAGGGAAAAGTCCCTGTATTGTAGACAAAACCGCGGACATCAGGATGGCAGGCAAGAGGATTGCTTGGGGAAAATGCTTAAATGCCGGACAGACCTGTGTCGCACCCGACTATTTGCTGGTCCATAGGGCGGTCAAGGAGGAGCTTACCAGGGAGATTATCAAAAATGTAGAGAAGATGTATACAGGACATCCGGAGGAAAATCCTGAATTCCCTAAGATTATTAACCGCAAGCATTTTGAGAGGCTGAATGCCCTGATTGGAACTGGGGAAGTCATCTATGGCGGCGGGAGCAACGGGGATACCAATCAGATCGCATTTACCTTAATGGACCGGGTATCCTGGGAGGCTCCGGTCATGCAGGAAGAAATCTTTGGGCCAGTTTTGCCTATGATTGAATATGAAAATATAGAGGACGTCATCCATAGGATCAACCGGAGGCCAAAGCCCCTTGCCCTATACCTGTTTACCCGTTCCAAAGCCCTTGAGCATAAAATAATCCATAGTGTAGCCTATGGGGGAGGCTGTATTAATGATACGATTGTCCATCTGGCAACCTCTTATATGGCTTTTGGCGGGGTTGGGGAGAGCGGCATGGGGGCGTATCACGGGAAGGAGAGCATCCGGACCTTCTCCCACAGTAAAAGTGTCCTAAAAAAGAGCAATTTGATTGACATCCCGGTTCGGTATGCGCCATATGGCGGGAAATTGGGATTGTTGAAAAAGATTATGAAGTGAATATTAGGTGAAGGATAAGAAAAGGCGGAGGTTACGGATACCCCGCCTTTTTGATGAGCTTAGCTGCTGCTAGAACGAACGCATTACTCAGGATAGTTTAAATGCTCTTCGTCAATATTGTATAATATCTCATCCAGGAACTTTTTCGCATAGAGCTTTGCCAGCTCCAGGTTCATATCGGAATAGTTTCCGCAGTTTTCTGCCGTGGCTCCGGGGATTTCTCCGGTAAAGTCCCGGATAAACTCATACATTTCTATCATCAGGGGAACAATGTCCCTGGAGGTATAATCACCGCCCAGTAACAGATAGAAGCCGGTGCGGCAGCCCATGGGGCCAAAATAAATGGTTTTATCCGCATAGCTGGGATGGTTTCTTAAGAAGGTTGCCCCAAGATGCTCCATGGTGTGCATCTCTCCGGTAGCCATTACCGGATCAAAATTAGGGCGGGTCATCCTAAGGTCAAAGGTGGTGATGGTTTCATTCCCTATTTTATCTTTTCTTGATACATAAACTCCACGCAATAATTTCATGTGGTCAATGGTAAAGCTTGCGATCTGCTTCATAATTTCATCCTTTCGTCTTATGTTTTAGGATTCTGTAGTTTTATGGCTGCCTCCAGGTGCAGGCTATGTTTAAGCTGCACAAAACAGTAACGGCTATTTGTTGTCATGGATACTAAATGGAAATTTAGTATGCTATTTGTCCATTATAACATAGGAACTGCATTTTATGGAATAATGATTTTTGGGTTTTCTAATGGTTGACAAGATAGCCAAAAAGAGGCATGATATTGAAAGGCACTGTCTCTGGTTCAGGACAGCCCGAACTGGAATAATACGGATGGAGGAAAGAGCAGGATGATTGATAGTATAATCTTTGATATGGACGGCACCCTATGGGATTCCACCCAGGAGGTGGCGGTTGCTTTTAATAAGGTACTTCAGGAGAAATATCCGGAGGTCACTGATGAAGTGACGGCAGAAAAGCTGAAAGGCTTATTCGGCCTGCCCCTTGACTTAATTGGAGTCAGGCTGTACCAAAGTGTAAATGAAGAAAAAGCGGTCAAGCTAATTGCAGAATGCTGTGAATATGAAAATGAATATCTCGCCGAGCATGGGGCGAGGCTTTATGAGGGGCTGGAAGAAGCCCTCAGTCTGCTTTCAAAGGAGTACCGCCTGTTCATTGTAAGTAACTGCCAGGAGGGCTACATCCAATGCTTCTTTAAAGCAAATCCCCACCTGGAGAAATACTTCACGGATTACGAATATCCCGGCAGGTCCGGTAAGCTAAAAGCAGATAATATTAAAATGGTAGTGGAGAGGAATGGATTAAAGAATCCTATCTATGTCGGGGATACCGCGGGGGATGCACAGGCCGCAAAGGAGGCCGGGGTTCCTTTTGTATTTGCCCGTTATGGCTTCGGAGAGGTTAGGGATTATGATGATGTGGTCGATTCCCTGCAAGAATTAGTGGAGAAGGTAACAGCTTCCAGGCTCGCCTGGGAGTTTTAAAAAGAAAGTAAACATTGACAACCCACAGCTTTCTTTATATATTGAAATATAGATAATGGCAGGACTCGCAAATGGATGGGGCTTGACTAAGGAATAGGATGTGAAAGGTTGAAAAAACTAAAATTAATAATCGAAGGGGGGATCGGATCCATGCTGACACTTTCGTAGCGATTTGTGTAGTAGAGGGCATGGACATATTTATGTTAGATGGAAAAAAATCGATTTTTAGCGGAATGCAGGCGACGGGGACACTTACCCTCGGTAATTATCTTGGTGCTTTGAAAAATTGGGTGGAGCTTGAGGATGAATACCAGTGCTTTTACTGTGTCGTAGACATGCATTCCATTACAGTGCGCCAGGATCCGGCAGAGCTGCGCAAGAGGGCAAGGGCGCTCCTGACCCTGTATATTGCGGCAGGGCTTAACCCGGAGAAGAACTGTATCTATTATCAGTCCCATGTATCGGGACATGCAGAGCTTGCCTGGATTTTAAATTGCTTTACCTATATGGGTGAATTAAACCGTATGACCCAGTTTAAGGATAAATCGGCAAAGCATGCGGATAATATTAATGCGGGACTGTACACCTATCCGGTACTGATGGCCGCAGATATTTTATTGTTCCAGTCGGATGTTGTTCCGGTGGGATCGGACCAGAAGCAGCACCTGGAGATAGCCAGGGACATTGCGACCCGTTTTAATTCCCTGTATGGGGAGGTATTTACAATTCCGGAGCCTTATATCGGAAAGCAGGGAGCAAAGATCATGAGCCTGCAGGAGCCGGAGAAAAAGATGTCAAAATCCGATGAGAACCCGAACGCAAGCATTTACCTGATGGATGATAGGGACACCGTTATCCGTAAATTTAAAAGGGCGGTGACGGATTCTGACAACCAGATCAGGTATTCGGAGGATAAGCCGGGTATAAGGAATTTGATTGAAATCTACGGCCTCACAACCGGAAAATCAGTAGCAGAGGTAGAAGCAGAATTTGCAAACTCGGGCTATGGGGACTTCAAGCTTGCCGTAGGCGAAGCAGTTGCGGATCTCTTAACTCCTTTGCAGGCCAGATTTGATGAGCTGCAAAAGGATAAGGCTTATATCGATGGAATCATCAAGAATAATGGGGAAAAGGCGAATTATTATGCCACAAAGACCTTGAGGAAGGCTCAGAAGAAGGTAGGCTTTCCGGAGAGAATAAGATAAGTAGGGATGGGCTGTTGTTTCAACAGCCTTTTTCTGACCTGCCCTTTAGGCTGAAAGGGCCGGACCGTGTTAGCCGGTGCATGCATGGACAGGCTTTTGGCTATCAGAGAAGAACATCAGAGAATCTTATGTTGCAGAAAGGATGAGCATATGAAAATAGTTTTTTTAGAAACGGATACCCTAGGGAAGGACGTGGATTTATCCTCCTTTGACCAATTAGGTGAGGTTATAAAATATCCAAGTACCGGCAGGGAACAGACGGCGCTGCGGATCCAGGATGCGGAGGTTATTGTTGTCAATAGGATACCGATGAAGGCAAAGATCCTGGATGATGCAAAAAAGCTGCAATTAATCTGTATTACGGGGACGGGCACGAATATGGTTGATTTTTCCTATACCAATAGCCGGAATATCAGGGTGGCCAATGTAAAAAGCTATTCAACTAAGTCCGTGGTCCAGCATACCTTTGCTTTATTATTTTATCTCTATGAGAAGCTGCATTATTACGACCAGTTTGTAAAATCAGGGGAATATATCCGTTCTGATGTCTTCAGCCATTTTAATGTGAGGTTTCATGAGCTGGCAGGAAAGACCTGGGGAATTATCGGGCTAGGGGAAATCGGCCGGGGTGTTGCCGAGGTGGCAAGGGTATTTGGCTGTAAAATAATCTATTATTCTACCTCCGGGAAGAATGACAATTCTGACTATCAGAGAGTAGAACTGGATATCCTGCTTCAGGAAGCGGATGTGGTGTCCGTCCATGCGCCCCTGAACCAGGCCACAAGGGGCTTACTTGGGGAAGAGGAGCTTCGGAGGATGAAGAAGGATGCTGTCCTGTTGAATCTGGGAAGAGGCCCGATCATCGACGAAAATGCGTTGGCAAGAGCTTTGAAGGAGGACTGGATCGGGGGAGCGGGGCTGGACGTTCTTTCAGCGGAGCCCATGTCACCGGAAAATCCCCTAAGGGATATCCAGGACAGCACAAAGCTCATTATAACCCCCCATATCGCCTGGGCTACCATAGAGGCACGGCAGCGCTGTGTCAAGGAGGTATATCAAAATATAGCTGCTTTCCAAAAAGGGGAAGAACGAAATGTAGTAAGAGAATAGAAAGGGATAAGCTGTTTGCTTATCGTGGATTCATAAAACTCCTGCCTCCAAAAATAGATTAGATTGGAAGGCAGGAGTTTCTTGTCCTTGACAAGCGAAGCCCCTTGGAATAAGCGGAGCCCCTTAGAACAAGCAGAGCTACCTGCAGATTCATTTTATTATTTTCCATAAAATTCACGTATCCGGTCCATCCGGGAGGTCATGCCGACAAACAATTGGTCTACCAGAGTAATGGCAACCATGGATTCTACGACAACAACTGCCCGCGGGACGATAATCGGATCATGGCGGCCGTGTATCTGGATTTCAACATTTTCCTTATCCTTGTTGACCGTTTGCTGGGGGCGGAAGATGGAAGGCGTGGGCTTTACGGCGGCCCGGAGGATGATATCGGAGCCATCACTCATACCTCCAAGGATTCCACCGGCATTATTGCTTTTTTTCAATAAATTAGAGCTTTCATCATATTCAAAGGAATCATTATTTTCAGAGCCTGTAAGGGTTGCAGCCTGTAAGCCGGCGCCGATTTCTATTCCCTTGATTGCCCCGATGGACATAACAGCCTTCGCGAGGGAGGCATCCAGCTTATCAAAGACGGGCTCCCCGATTCCGGCAGGCATGCCGGTAACAATACACTCAATGATACCGCCGACGGAATTATAGTCCTGCATCTGCTGCAGCAAATATTCCTCAGCCCTTGCCGAGGCATCAAGATCCGGCATGGAGAGGGGGCTTAAATGGGCTTTATCCGGGTCCGATACATCCATATTGGCTGAGATGGGGCCGATGGATTTGGTATATGCCCTTACCTTAATACCCAATTCCCTAAGGATCCCACAGGCAATTGCCCCTGCGGCGACCCGGCCGATGGTTTCACGGCCCGAGGAGCGTCCGCCGCCGCGGTAGTCGCGGAAGCCGTATTTTTGGTCAAAGGTGTAGTCAGCATGGCCGGGGCGGTAATAGGAAGCGATTTTAGAATAGTCCCCGGATCGCTGGTTTTCGTTAAAGACTACCAGCGATATGGGAGTTCCGGTGGTGCGGCCCTCAAATACGCCGGAGAGGATGCTTACCGTATCCTCTTCCGTGCGCGGTGTGGAATAGCGTGTCTGTCCGGGCTTTCTACGGTTAAGATAGTCCTGGATATATTGTTCATCCAATAATAAACCGGCGGGGCAGCCATCCACAACGACACCGATGCCGTTCCCGTGGGACTCCCCCCAGGTAGTAATCGAAAATATAGTTCCATAGGTAGATCCTGACATAGATACCTCCTAATTCCCCTTTAAGGGAATTTTTTCTCTCTTAAAAGAATTTTTTCCCCCCTGGGGAAGCTTTTTCAAAAAAGTTATCATAAGTATATCGGAAATAATTATGAGATTCAATCATTTTGAAGACATTCATAAAAATTATTCATATATTAGATTGACAGAATATTTTGAGGTATGCGATGGGATACCCAGAAGGATTTGACAAAACAAACAGGTTGGCACGGAGCCGTGGTGACATAAAGGATAGCAAAGGAAAATAATATTTGATTATTGAAGAGATTACGTTTTATTAAATTGACCGGGAATGATATGAAAGGATGAGAAGACAGAAGAAGAGAAAACCGACTGTGAATAAATCGAATAGGTCAAGATAGGGTTAACAAAATTAAATAATAAAAAATATAGAAATAAGGAGCCTCTTCCAAGGCTCCTTATTTCCGATAATATAAAGAAAAGGCTGCCAGGGAGGCAGCCTTCCTTCCGTTCGCCAATTAAGGAGAACATTTTGCGGATA
>JARKQP010000650.1 GCA_029974875.1 Mobilitalea sp. | reverse complement strand
CACCTTAGTATTTGCAAATATGGAGGAGTATTCACCGAGGAGAAAATAAATGATATCCAGCACGTGGGAGCCCAAATCAAACAGAACTCCCCCGCCTCCAAACTTTTTATCCTGCTTCCAGCCAATGGGCTTATTGGGATTGACCGAACCGGAATGAAGGTAGCATGCTCTAAATGACATTATCTTTCCTATTTTGCCTTCTTCAATCAGCTCTTTTGCCCTCATGGTCGCCGGAAAAAATCTGTACTGCAAAGCCATCTGTGTTATAACATCATAATCGCCCAATACATCGGTTATCTCCTTTGTCTCGTCATAGCTTGTGGCTAAAGGCTTATCGCAGTAAACATTCTTCCCCGCTTTCAAAGCCTTCAGCACCGCTTCCTTATGATAGATATTAGGAGTGCATATATCTACAATGTCTATATCGGGATTGTTTAAGATATCTTCAGGGTTATCTGTGGCAAATTCAAAATCAAGAGCCTCTTTAGCTTTTTGGGCTGTTTCCAGCACTGAGTCGCAAACACCTGACAGCTTAATCTTAAAGGGCAGGTTGCCGTAATACAACGGAATAGTCTTATAACCATAAGTATGGGTCCTTCCCATAAATCCAAAACCTATAATACCCACTCTCAGTTCCTTCATAACCTAGCTCACCTCGTATAGTTTTATCAAATCAGCTTAAAAATACCTGCAATCAATATCCGAATTCTTTCTCCACCTCAGCGACGGCTTCTTCAATAATGTCCAGACCTTTAAGGGCCATGTCGTCCTCCATGATGATAGGAGGTGACAATCTCAGGATATGTCCGGCAGGTACCCAGGCGAGACCTTTTGAAAACGCTTTCTGATATACAAGCTTTCCTGCATCCTCAAAAGGTTCTTTTGCAGCCTTGTCTTTAACCAGCTCCATTGCAAGCAGGCAGCCTTTTCCTCTTACATCTCCGATAATTTTATGATCTTCCTTCATTTTGTTCATGCGTTTAAGGAAAAGCTCTCCCAGATGGGTAGATTTTTCGCAAAGCTGTTCTTCCTCGATTACCTCTATGGATGCCAGGGCTGCGGCACAGGCCATGGGATTTCCCCCATAGCTGGAGGATGCGGAAATCTTTTCAAT
>JARKQP010000611.1 GCA_029974875.1 Mobilitalea sp. | reverse complement strand
GAAAAAGACTCAACCTTGCTAAATAGCATGCTGCGCAGACGCTGGGAAAAGGAGGAACCGATGCGTGCGGCAAAATAACCAACAATAAAAGCAGCGACCAGGCTGCCTATGGCACATAACAGCATCCAGCCGCCTGCAATCCATATATCCTTCATTTCGCTGTCCGGGGTCTGTACCAGCCTGGTGATTTCCGACATATAATCCGGAAGCTTCAGGTCAAGCCAAACCTGGGACACGATAAAAATAAGGCTAATGCCGGCTTGCAGCCATTCCTTAGGGCGTAAATATTTTAAAATTTTTAACATACAGTATTACCTCCGTTATATAATATTGTTATAATGGAACACTGTTAGATATATCGGGAAATTTATGCGGTTCCATTCCTGCGAACCGCATTTTACTAATCCCTTTTATGTTCCGGCGCTATTTCTGCCAGGCGCTTGTTTATCCTGACATACTCCTTTGCATCCTGCTCGCCTAATCTCTCCAACATCCTTGCGGCATCCTGCAAAACAGCCTGCTTGTGCCGCTCTGCAACTTCAATCCCCTCAGGTGTAAGGGAAACCAAAATTTTTCTGCGGTCGTTTACATCGATGCTGCGGGTGATCAGCTTCTTTTTTTCCAGGCTATTGAGCGCTGTGGCTACCCTTGCGGAGCTGACCTCCATTTCGCTGCTGATCTCACCGGGCAAAATATCTCCGCCCTGCTGGTAAATACAATGAAGGACAAATGCTTCCCCGTGTAAAGAATCATTGATGTTCTTATGCATATTAGCTTTGCGGAAGAGCCTCATACTCTCTAGAAATTCGTCAGCAAGCTTGATATAATCCATTTCCACTCCCCCTTTCAAAATATCTAACACTGTTATATTATATGGCTGTTAGAAAAGAATGTCAAGAGTTAATTTCTATTTTAAGTAATTTTAGCAGGGGCGGGGATCCTTTTTTGAGTGGAATGATGAAGGATGATCGTAGTTGCATTTTCATGCGGTATATTATATGCTATTTGAGAGTACCGGTGACGGGAGGCTCTTAACGAAAAGTTGAAAGCTATGATATTGCATGCAGATAAAGCAACTATAACAAAATTAATGAAGAGGCTTATAGAGATTAATTTCAGCTTACAAGGAGATGGATATAAAATTATGAAGAAAGAATTGCCATATTTCACGATAGAAAACTCATACGGAGGCAGCCAGGACTGGTTTCGAGATCCCATGATGAAGCTGGGCGGATGTGCCGCAGCTACCGCCTGTGATGTCAGCATTTACATGGCTCTATATCAGGATAAGACACACCTGTACCCCTTTGACATACGGGATTTGAACAAGGAAGATTACATAAGCTTCTCCGCGAAGCTAAAGCCCTATCTCAAGCCAAGATGGTCAGGAATCAATACGTTAAAAATATACATTGAGGGTGTACAGCAATACTTAAGGGAGGCAGGGGAAAATACGCTGCAATTAAGCGGATTTTCAGGAGATGAGCCGGTGGAGGAGGCAGCTGCCCAAATCCGCAGGCAGATAGACAACGAGATGCCAATCCCGTACCTTCTCTTAAAGCATAAATCCCCCAACATAAAATTCTTTGTATGGCATTGGTTCCTGCTGGTAGGGTATGAAGAATATGAGGGTGAATTTTTTGTAAAGGCAGCGACCTATGGAGGCTACTATTGGCTTTCACTCCGGGAGCTTTGGGATACAGGATATGGAGAAAAGGGCGGAATGGTTTTGCTTGGGGAATAAAGGTCTGGATTTTAGCATTTTCGGGTCCGTATTGTAATAGAAGTAATATTTTATGTCTGCTATACTGATAATATCTAGAATAATGTCCATACATCAAAGCCGTGCCTGGGTATGCCTGAAAACGCATTCAACCCGGCACGTGCAGTTTTAGATACACCCTAGCAAAATTGTCAGAAGGATAGAGGGATTGAATGAAGGAATATAATTTTTCAAATATTATCCGGTGGATAGAGATTACCTTAGCTATTATGGTGGTTTTGAACTTTGCTACATCCATCTACGCAATTAACCGGCAGACGGTCAACTCCATTAATTCCGTATCAAACAGGTTATATATGGATGTGAGCGATGTGTCGGGTGCGTTGGCCGGAATCCACACCATGATGCTGTCAGAGGTGGGATATGACAGGGATTTGGACACCCTGCTGGTTGCGACCCTGGACAAAAAGAAGAAAATAGATGAGGTAACCATAACCACAAGAATAAAATCCATGATCAGGAACTGGTCAAGGGAATTACATTATTCCGTAAATTATGCGATTTATTTTCCCGATAGCGGTAAGCTGGTTAATGATTACGAAACCCTGGATGAATATGTCCTATGGATCAATATCCAGGAGGAACTGCTGGGGAAGCTGGACAGGCTGGACTTTAAAAGCGGCTGGAATATCGTGGAGCTGGATGGCAATTATTATTTTCTGGATATCATCAGTAATAACCGCCGGTACATGTTCTCCTATATCAGCGTTGATGAGGTCATAAAATCACTGGGAAGTGAATTCTATGGCAAGGAATATTATATAGCTGTAGCCGGGCCTGAGGATCAGGTCTACCACTACCAGGAGGAATTGTCCAGGGATAAGATTAAGCCTTCTGAGGAGCTGAGCGGAACGGTCAGGACTGATTTTTTTAAACAAATACTCGTTATGAAGCAGACCGTGGTAGGGAATATCGACATTATTATGGTAATCCATAATTATAACAGTGTCTTAAAGACCTTCTGGTTCCAGCTGGTGATGGTGCTGCTCATGATCGGAGTGGTTTCCATAGTCCTTGGGATCCTCCGGTTTGTTAATAAAACGGTGCTCCGTCCGATCCAGGCCTTCAATGAAAATCTTGAGACCTTGAAAAATGAGGAGGTATATGACGTAGCCACCCATTACCAGATTAATGAGCTTGGAAATGCCAGTAAACTAATGTCTGAAATGGTGGGCAAGATCAAGGGACTGAAAATCGATATCTACGAAAAGACCCTGGAACAGCAAAAGACCCAGATGGATTTCCTCACGCTGCAGATAGAGCCCCACTTTTACCTCAATTGCCTGAATATCATATATAATATGGCACAGCTGGAGCAGTATAAAGAGATACAGCGGCTGTCAAACTGTGTATCGGAGTATTTAAGGTATATCTTTAAAAGCCGTGAGAGCTTTGCGACGGTCAGGGACGAGCTGGAGCATATCAATAAGTATCTGGAGATCCAGAAAATACGCTATGGCAACTGCTTTGAATCCCATATCTCCATGGACGAAAGAATATTGGACATGGAAATACCGCCCCTGGTGCTCCAGACCTTTGTGGAAAACTCCCTTAAGTATACCATTAACTGGGAGGATGATATTGAGCTGACCATTAAGGGAACCGTGGATCTGGAAGATATGGGTGCGGTAATTGTGATAGAGGACACCGGGGAAGGCTTTGAGCCGGAGATCCTTTATAAGCTGCAAAATAGCATGGACATTAGTGAGGGTGACAAACGGATCGGCATCATGAACGCCGTATCGCGGATGAAGCTGGCTTTTGGCAATGAGGCATCAGTCCTGTTCTATAACCGTGAAAAGGGCGGGGCAGGAGTAGAGATCCGGTTCCCGGACAGGAAAAGAAGCGCCGATAATGCCATGACCAATGGCAACCTAGGTTAAGGTTCATGGAATAACTTAGGTAAGGTTCATGGCATAACTTAGGTAAGGTTCATGGAATAACTTAGGTTAAGGTTCATGGCATAGTTTAGGTATGGTTCATGTCATAGCTTGCGCCATGGCATGGGAAGAAGCTTGATGGGAGGTAATTGTGAATATATTACTTGTGGATGATGATTCGTATGTACTGGAGGCATTGAGAAAAAGCCTGGATTGGACAAGCATTGGGGTCGAAAATGTATATACGGCCCAAAGTGTGAACAAGGCCAGGAAGATTATTGGCGACATTCCAATCCATGTTCTGGTGTGTGATATCGAAATGCCAAAGGAAAACGGCTTTGAGCTGTTGAAATGGATCAAGGAGAAGAACTATATTATTCAGGAAATATTACTGACCAGCTATGCTGAATTCAAATATGCAACGGAAGCAATTAAATACGGCTGCTATGCCTACGCCTTAAAGCCCATTGATTATGAGGAGCTGGAGAAAATGATCGCCGGTGCCCTGGAGGAAGCCAAGAAAGCACTCAGCCTGGTAAACCATGATAAGTACTATGCCTTCTGGACAACCTCGCAGAAGATAAGGAAGGAACAGTTCTTCTGGGATTTTCTAATCGACCAGCAGGATGTGGGGCTCCTGGACAAGGACTTTAATTATCAGGCAGGCAATCTGTTTGTGCCGGTCTATATTAAATATCCGGGCCACATCAGGAAGGGCAACAGTGAATACGGAAGGGGAATGTTTGACTGGACCTTCAACAACCTTATTATGGAGGTGTTTACCAACGGAGAATATACGGTAGAGGCAGTCCTCCATTTGCAAAAGGAAAGCTTTCTGGCTGTTATTAAGCTCCAATATGATACCAATAAGGCGGAATTAGAAAAGGACATAGCAGTCCTCTTTCAAAAAAAGGTCCAGAAAAACCTGAACATGGAGTGCAGTGTCATCATCGGAAGGGTAGCCAGGCTGGACCGGCTCCAGAGGGAGGTGGCCAAATTCCTCACCCTGATGAAAAAGAGTCTCATCGAAAATGGGGAAATCACGGCTATAAGCGAATATAGCGACCAGGTCAATGAGTTCAAGGCGCCTGATTCTTCAATTTGGGAAAGCTTTTTAAAGGATGGACAGGATGAGGTGGTAAAAAAGGAGGTCGCCAAATATCTGGATAAGCAATTATCTTACTGCCGGCTGGACAGGGATGTGCTCCATGGCTTTGTCACAAGCTTTCTCCAGCTGTTAATCAGGGTATTAAACGAAAATAAGGTGCCGACCTATCAATTCGGGGCGCCCTTGTTTAATGCGGAGTTTTTTAATACCGCCGTTGAAAATGTGACAAATGCCAAGAAGGCGATCAACCAGATGATAGACACGGCCATGAACATGCTCCGCAATCCGGACCTGGATAAGCCCATTGTCCAGACCGTAAAGGAACATATCGATAAGAACCTGGACAAGGACATTACAAGGGAATCCCTGGCGGAGATGGTATATCTGAACCAGGACTACCTGGCACGTATCTTTAAAAAGGAAATCGGGGAATCCATTGGCAATTACATCATGGGAAAGCGTGTCGAGGTAGCAAAGGAATACCTGGAGAAAACCGGCGAGTCCGTAAATTCAATAGCCATTAAGGTGGGATATGACAATTTTTCTTATTTTGCGAAGATTTTCAAGGACAGAACCGGGATGACCCCTAAGGAATACCGTAAGCTGTATGAAAAGGAAGCTAAGGACATATAGGCGCTGACCTCCTCCTGTCAGGTCTTTTTCCTAAACTGCAAAGGTGTCTTTCCATAGGTTTTCTTAAACATTTTGGCAAAATTGGCGGAATAGTTGTAGCCGACCCTGGATGCTACCGTATCGATGCTTAGATCCGTGGTAGAGAGCAGGTTGGCGGCAATTGTCATCCGTATCGTATTCGTATATTCACCGATTGACATATGGTAATGCTTAGAAAAGCCGGCCTTTAGCTTCTGCTCATTTAGGTATACCAGCCTGCTTAAGGCGGTGATATGGGGTGGGCTGGCATAGTTCTGCGTGATAAGCTCATGAGCCTTTTGGACTGCCCGTATATCGGAGGCTGTCAGCTTAATGCTGCGGTCCTTCCCGATATGGATGCTGCCATAATCAATCTGGTTGGTAAAGGCATTTTCCGCTGACCTGGTAACCTCGTTGAATAGGATGGCGATACATTCCAGGATCTTTGCCTCCAGATAGATACCGGTGATGGAATTTTCATTCGCCAGCTTTTGGAGCTGCCTGATAATATTTACGATTTCTAAGGGTAAATAAAGATAGGTGTAGTTATTAATAAAGGAATCCAATCCCACCGACTTAGGGAAATTAGGCCGTATTACCTCGGAGAAATAATCCTCATGGATGGTTATTTCAGCTCCGTGGTAGTGCTGGCCTTTTTTCCAGCTCTGCTGTCCCTTCAGATCCTTTTCAATGACGAAGAAGGAGGAGGGGGAGAAGGAGGATACGGGCGCGTCCGCCAGCTGGAACTCGGTAACCCCCTGGTATACCAGGCCAAAGCGCATCAACAGCTCAGGATTGTCAAAGGACAGGGAGAAATCCTCGGGTATGGTATAATCCGCAATTCCCAGAGTATAATAATTATCCCGCCCATAGGTAAGCAGATAGCCTAATTCCGGCCGGCGATTATTCCTATGTAGGGTATAATTTTCATAATGATATTCCTGGAAGCCTAATTTTTTTAAAACCGCCCCCTTAAATTCTTCGCTGGATCTTACTTTCATGGAAATCCCCTTTTTACTGTGTTTTTAAGGTATTACAACGAGATTGGCCCGCAAGCTAACAGATATTGGCTCGCAGGCTAACAGATACCGGCCTGCAAGTTAACGAACACCGACCTGCAAGCTAACAGACACCGGCCTGCAAGCTGATAATGGGAACGGATGTAATAATAATGAAATCAGGTGCAGATGTTGAAATGATAATGAAAATCATTTACAATAAGCTTCGTTGTTAATCAGTATATCACAGGAAAGGAAATAATGAAATGAAAATGAATTCCATCTTTAAAAAATTTATCTTAGCTTGCGCCGTAGCACTGACCTTTGCCGGCTGCTCAAATGCTAACACAAATACAGCTGACCCGGTAACTAATAGCGGCAGTGAGGCTGGTACAGGGGAGGCGGCCGACCCTACAGAGGCGGCACCGGAAGCCCCTGAGACTCCGAAGACCGTGACTGTAACGGATGTAAGGGGAGAGGTTGAAATCCCTGCTAGCCCGGAGAGGATTGTGGATATCAGCGGTAACAGTGATATTCTGTCCATTTTAGGATATAAGGTAATCGGTACAGCGAACAGCGATGCATATGATTATACGAAATTCCCTACCTATCTTGAGGATACCTTAC
>JARKQP010000961.1 GCA_029974875.1 Mobilitalea sp. | reverse complement strand
TAATATCCTTCAGGCGGCAGAAATCCAAAACACTGCCGTCACGGTTGACAGCGGGCTCATCAAGCATGTTAACATGGATGCCTGCCGAAATCATAGTGGCATTGGTAATGCTCAGCTGCAGCTGGTTAGCCACAATCGGCTGCTTCAGCCATTTTTGAAGCAGCTGTATCTGCATAGGGTTTTGATTGGATACGCCAAAGTTACGGACCTTTCCACTGCTATAGAGCTGGTCAAATGCCTCGGCGACCTCCTCCGGCTCCACCAGTGCATCCGGGCGGTGCAGGAGCAGCACATCCAGATAATCAGTTTTCAACCGTTTCAGACTGCCGTCTACCGCTTCTAAGATATGCTCCTTGGAGAAATCAAACATGCCCTTTCTGATTCCGCATTTGGATTGCAGGATGATCTTTTCACGTACCGTAGCATTCATATGAATTGCATCCGCAAATACCTCTTCGCAGGTTCCCCCGCCATAAATATCCGCATGATCAAAGAAATTCGCACCATTCTCCAAAGCCGTCTGAACAAAACTCTCCGCATCCGGTTTACTTAATCCGTTGATACGCATACAGCCAACTGCAATAACTGGTACCTGTAAATTTGATTGTCCTAAGTTCATCGTTTTCATAATAGTTTTTCTCCTTTTATATTGAATTTTATTTAGCCTGTTTGTGAATTTTAACAGCATCCGCCAATACGGCTGTTTCAGACCGCCAAGGGGAATGCTCTGCACCATAGGCTCTTTTGGCTGCTTCTTTTAGGCACCACTAATATTACTCCGGTTCCAAGAGAGCCATATGCTTCCTCTCTTGTTATTATGGTTATTATGGGCTTAAAATAGGCTACCGTTTTATGGTTCATAAAAAATTATAAACCTTCTTGTTAACTATAAGTCAATAGTAAAATATGAATTTGTGTACTATTTATGTACTATTTAAGGGTTCCGTAAAACGGTGCAGAACATAAGGTGAACAAAAGGTGCCTTACACTAAAAATGTAGGGCACCTTTTTTAACTCCTTACAGAAGGATATTATAGACGCAATAAAAGCATCCGATTGACTACTTCATTTCAAATGTATTTAACATGGCATAAATTCTTGCACCATAGCCTTCTGCTGCTTCTAAAAAGTACTGGGATTCCATGGTGTATAACGATGTGCCATTTTCAATAATGTAGTAATTGCGAATGATAGAATTCCATTCGGAACCGGCACGGGCTGTGACTATAGTCCCTTTATACTTTCCTATTGAAGCGTCAGTTGTTGTCTCAGATTTTAAGCCGCTTTTAGAAAGTGTATCTGACAGCTCCTTTACATAATCCTTAGCACTTTTATTTTCAAGCCGGTTGATGCTCAGATATACATATGGATAAATTGCAGGATCTGGGTTTTCTGCTACAAAGGTATCGCTTCCGTCTTTCTTAGAATATTCGAATCTGTCAACATCATACATAATCTTGTAGCCGTCGCCTGCATGCCATAGCCCATACATTGTCTCCTTCATCCCTTCGATTTCAATAGTTACAGGTGTAGGATCTACTGCCGTACCCGAATTACCGGCCTCTTCCTCCTTTGTTTCTTCTTTTGGATCCTCTTTTGCTTCTTCACCGGTGCCTGTTACCTTAGGCTCTTTTGTTATTTCTTCATTCGCTGATGCATCCTCTGGAGCTTCTGACCCGATTTTATCATCCAGAGAAGCCGCGTCCGCTATGGCAACCGGATTCCTTTCAATCTCAGCTTTTGAACAGCCGGTAAAACCAATGACAGCAATCACAGATATCATCAATATTTTTTTTCTCATAGTAATCCCTTCTTTCTATTAATTTAACAGGTTCGCTCCTGTTAAATACAGTATAGTAGCAGAAGTTATCAGATTCACAATGAAGTTGTAACAGAGTTGTAAATTGTGGTGTTCAAGATAATTGCCCAGCATGCTGCCTCACTCATCTTTGGGCCGCGCTGTTAGTATAATTATGAATGAGACAGTACACTAAGCCGGAAGTGTAATGGTGATTGACGTACCTTCACCCTGTACGGAATGAATTTCCATACTGCCCTCGTGTAATGCTACAATTTTGCTGCATATGGATAATCCAAGACCTGCACCTCCCGTTTGTCTCGATCTTGATTTATCAATTCTGTAAAAAGGCTTTGTTACCTGCTCCAGCTTGTCTGCCGGTATGCCCATGCCGGTATCCTTTACGACTATTTTAGATAAATCATTCTGGTTATAAATACTGATATGAATGCTTCCTCCCGTCTCCATAGCCTGCAGGCTATTTTTGACCAGGTTGCTTAACAGCATATGAAAGAGGGTTTTATCTACATTAAGATAATCAGCAGATATTTCTTTCGTAAAATTTATACTCTGCTCTAGCATCTGATGATGAAAGGTTTTACGGACTTCCTCTACTAATTCTTCACAACGGTACGTCTTACTCTCGATATTATGTTCCCTTGCAAAGCTAAGCACCATTAATTTCGAATACATATCCCTTATTCTCTTAGATTCTGAATGAATATACTGGGCAGCGGTTCTTTTCTGCTCCTCCGAAGCATTGGCATTTAATAGGAATTGGGAATACCCCTGGATCGAGGTTAGCGGTGTATTCATTTCATGGGATAAATCATCTATAAAAGTCTGTAGCTCCTTCGCCCTTTCTTCTAATTCCTGTGTCCTGTCCTTTACATCCTTTGCCATTTGGTTAAAGGCACCGGCTACATCCCTGAATTCCTTATCCTTTTCTGACAGGTAAATATCATAGTTACCGGAGGAAATATCCATCGCTCCCCTATGCAGGGCATTCAGGGGACGGGTAACCCATTTGGCGTACAGATAGGAAAAAACACCGAGGAAGCCGGTAAGAATAAGAAGCAGAATTATATAAAGCCGGATGCTATTACTTCTAGATTCATATATTTCACTGATATCCCTGGCATACAAAAGTACAGCATTATCAGCAATTAAATCCGATATCAGAATATAGTTCTGGGAATCAGAACGGATGATATGGGCAATTTTCTCATTCTCCTTAACGGATAAGAGCGCTTGATAGGTATCCGGGTTTAAGGAAGAAATATTATTATAGACATATTCTCCATTGGTATATAACCCCAAGGAAATGCCCCTATTCTTGTAATATTCTCCATACCGGTCCATGATAACCGTAAGGGTATCTGTTGAGGTTCCCGAAAAATCCAGACTGTTGCCAAGTGAAATCCGTATCAGCTCAAATTCACCCAAAGACCTTTCCTGCTCCCTGTTAATACTGGTTATATGGTTTTGGTTAATGATATAGGCAATGCTGATGGTAAGAGTGGATAAGGATAAAATTACGATGCTTAAGAAAATCTTGATCCATAGCTTCACGTTTAATGTACCTCCAGTCTGTAACCGAATTTAAATACGGTTTTAATAATATCCTCCCATTCTAATTTCTTCCGCAGCCTTTGGATATGCATATCAACGGTTCTGGTTTCCCCGCTGTAATCATAGCCCCAGGCGATGCTTAACAGCTGTTCCCTGGTAAGGGCAAGGTTTTGGTTCAGAATCAGTGCTTCTAAGAGTAAATACTCCTGTGCAGTCAGGTCAATTACCTGATTATCCTTAAGAACTAGATGCTTGTTTAAATCGACCGTAACCTTGTTGTGGGTAAATATATTTTTATTTTTTCCTTCCCTTCTCAGGACTACATCAATTCTTGCTATTAACTCCAGCGCTTCAAAGGGCTTCACAATATAGTCCTCAGCTCCCAGGTTCAGTCCCTTCACCCTGTCTGTCAGGGAGCTTTTCGCTGATAGATAAATAACAGGAACATTTGACTTTTTAAAATCATCTATTAATTCAAAGCCGTCCTTTCCTGGAAGCATAATGTCCAATAAGCACAGGTCAAAATGACCTGCACGTAATTTCTCCAAAGCCTCCTTGCCGTCAAAGGCCTGTTCGCAGGTATGCCCTACCATGGTTAGGTTCATCGCGATTAAATCGCTTATGGACTTTTCGTCATCTACTATAAGTATGTGTCCCATAACAGCTCCTTTTATTTTACATGTGCGTTTCTTTTGGTGATATTAGAACGGACAAAAGAGTATTTTAAAGTTACTAACCTGGTACATCATCGGATGCTATTGACGCAATATATTAAACATATGATTAAACAGTATCAGATACTACTGACGCAATATGTTAAGCATATGATTAAACAACACCAGATGTTACTGACGTAATATATTTAGCATGTTATTAATCTGGATCATACATTTATCGACGAATTCACAGAAATACGCCTCATCAAACAAGCTAGTATAAGCATTAAATTCTGCCGCATACCGGTCAGAAAAATTTTTAAAATCAGGACAGCTATCCTCTACATCCACTGTTCCTGTTGGCAAGTATCTCCACGAAACCCACCAATCCTCCCTATTTAAATCAAGTTCAGGAAGCTGGCTACATATTTCACTTATTACCTTGCTATTAAAATTATCCTTTTGCAGCTGGGCTTTTGTATCATAAACGCAGAAGCCGGCGAATAATTTATAATCTATTTCTACACGGAACCATAGCTCCAGCCCATTAGAAAGTTTAATACCATTACAACGATAATTTATTCCCGGATAGGAGGAATAATATTTACTGTTATAAAAAGCTTTCACTACATTCTGATAATAATAGTATTGTGTTTCTTTTATGAGCTTAAGTTCCAAACATTGACTGTCAATTCTATCCTCCAGGGCTTCCATAAGCTTCCCAAGCATCATGGTTCTTGCCGATTGTATATGCTCCTCAATTAAAAATGCCGCTTCTATATTATTTTTTGAGCCCATCATAGTTTTAATTACATCCATATTTATCTCCATTATCCCATCAGCAGAGAATTCTTTAATTATTTCCATCAGCTGCTCAATTGCAGTTATTACCAAAGCTGCCTCTCTTAATTTACTGGCTTCCAGGCACAGGGACAGCCAGTGAAGTATTTCCTTCTCAAATGAAATATGAAAGAACTGGTCCTCCGATAAAATATTACTCTTTTCAT
>JARKQP010000595.1 GCA_029974875.1 Mobilitalea sp. | reverse complement strand
AAGGAAAAGGCAAACAAGGTACGGGATGCTTTTAGGGATGCCAATTTACCGATCGTGGCTATTTCAGCTTATACAAACCTGACCCATCCGGATCCTGGGAAAAGGGAAAAGAATATTGCATACATAAAAGAAATTTTAACCCATGCGAGGGATTTTGGCACACCTTATGTGGTAAGTGAAACAGGGACTTATAATGTGGAAAGTGATTGGTTATATGACCCTAAAAATTCAACAGAAGAAGCCTACCAGGAATTTAAGGCCATTGCAACAGATCTGGCAAAATTCGCATATGACCATGACGCCGTTTTCTTAATAGAGAATTATGTAAATAATATCATAGGTTCCGTGGATCAGACTGCCAGGCTGCTACAGGAAATCAATCACCCCGGGCTTGGACTTTTACTTGATCCTACCAATTATTTTGACGACTCTAATATTGATAATGTAGATCCCACAATTGAGAAAATGTTCCACGTATTAGACGACAAAATTAAAATAGCCCATGCCAAGGACTGTAAACGTGCAGAGGACACCGGAGAGAAATTCGGAGGCGGTTCTGCCGAACATAATAGCTTCAGGGGAGCAGGAGCTGTCGAACTGCCTGGAGCAGGCCTTGGGGTGTTGAATTATAATTTATACCTGAAACGGTTAGCAAAAAATCATCCCAATATACCTATTATTATAGAACATATCGATGAAAGCGATATTCCAAGAGCAAAGAAATTTGTTGATGATACCCTGAAAAAGGAAGGAGTATAGGGTATTAGACCGAATCCCAATAATGCATAATGCTTCTCTTCTATAAGAAAAGAGATGATGTATGAATAAAACTGATTTACTGAAAAAAACAGGAAGCATGCAGCAGGTGGCATTTATCAGGCCTATCAAGTTTTTGGAAGGCAGAGCCGGCAATTTAAAGGGCTTTGATATTAAAAACGGAAACTTAAGGTTTCAGGTCATGTCCGATAAATGTCTTGACATTAGCGATTTCTCCTATAAGGGCATCAACATTAATTTCATGGCAAAGCAGGGGTTAATTGGACGGATGGATTATGATACTCATGGAGAAGAGGGGACCAGAAGCCTTATGGGTGGATTATTATTTACCTGTGGGTTAGAAAATACCTGTCTTCCGGGTAGGATCCAGGAACGTTATTTTCCAATGCATGGACGTATCCGTTCAACTCCTGCTGAACATGTAGGGGCGACGGCCCGGTGGGAGGAAGAAAACTATTGTATCAAGGTTACAGGCAAGATGCGTGAAGCTGAATTATTTGGGAAAAACCTGACGCTGGAAAGAACCATAGAGACAATTTATGGGGAAAATTCTGTGAAGATTACAGATGTAATCGAGAATGAATCATTTCAGGAGGAGCCCATGATGATACTCTATCATTTTAATTTTGGCTATCCCCTCTTAGATGAAGGTGCCAGGGTAGTACTTCCCAGTAAAGAAGTGATGCCTCGTGACCAGGAAGCAAAAAAAGGGGAAGAGCTATGGAACCTGATGGAAGCTCCAATGGAACATGAGGCCGAAAGGGTTTACCTTCATGACCTGGCCGGAGATAGGAACGGAAATACGTTTGCCTGTATAATGAATGAAAAGCTAGGGCTGGGAGTAAAAATTGAATTTAACAAAAAATATCTGCCCAAGTTTGTTCAATGGAAGTCATTAAGCGCAGGTGATTATGTGATGGGGCTGGAGCCAACGAACTCTGGGGTGTATGGATTATCAGGAGAAGGAGAGGCTGTTCACAAAATAGACCCCTTTGGGCAGGAGAAAATTGAATTACTTTTAACTATTATTGAGGGGAAAGATGAACTGGAAAAAATAAAGGAGGAAGCAAGGGCGTATTAAGGCGCATGATTATGCAGGTATTGGGATGTAAGGTTGTCAATAGATTTTTTTGATGTGAATATAAAACGATTCATGAAATATAACTAAAGGAGAGGTATGAAATGAAAAAATTATTAGTAACATTACTTACAGTAGTTATGATGGCGGCTTTGTTATCCGGTTGTGGAAATAAGGGCACAGCACCAACCTCGAATGAAGACGGTGCCTCTGCAAAAAATGGGAGCAGCCAGGCAGGTGACAGTGGACAGAAGGCACAGGACACATCCTCAGGAGGAGTATTGATTGGCGTGGCCATGCCTACCCAGTCACTTCAAAGATGGAACCAGGATGGCAGCAATCTGAAAAAATTTTTAACAGAAATGGGATATGAAGTGGATTTACAATATGCGGATAATGAAGTGCAGCAGCAGGTATCCCAAATTGAAAATATGATAACAAAGGGTGCCAAGGTCCTGATTATCGCTCCTGTAGACGGAGGATCCCTGTCAGCCGTATTAGCAGAGGCCCATGATGCAGGCATTAAAGTAATTGCCCATGACCGCTTTATTACAAACACGGAAGATGTAGACTGTGTGGGAACTTTTGATAATGCTAAGGTTGGGGCTCTTCAGGGGACATATATTGAAAATCAGCTGGATTTAAAAAATGCGTCAGGTCCATTTAATCTGGAAATTGTAGCAGGCTCTTTGGATGATAACAATGCAGCTTATTTCCTGCAGGGAGCTATGGATATATTGCAACCCTATATTGACAGTGGAAAGCTGGTAGTCCAGTCCGGCCAGACAACAAGGGAACAATGTGCGACAGATGCCTGGCAGACCGATGTGGCACAGGCAAGAATGGACAATATACTAACGGCTTATTATACGGACAAAAAAGTAGATGCAGTGTTATGTTCCAATGATTCCACTGCCCTAGGTGCCATTTCTGCCTTAAAATCAGCGGGATACGGCTCAGCAGATTTACCGATGCCAATTATTACAGGCCAGGATTGTGATACAGCTAATGTAAAAGCCCTTGTTGTCGGAGAGCAGTCCATGTCTGTTTTCAAGGATACAAGAGCCCTGGCAGAAGTAGTTGCCAATATGGCAAAGACATTTGTTGAAGGGGGAGAACCGGAATATAATGACACAACCACCTATGACAATGGATCAAAGGTAGTACCTGCATATGCCTTAGAGCCTATTGTAGTAACCCTGGAAAATTATAAAGAGAAATTAATTGACTCAGGCTATTACACAGAAGCAGAATTAAAGTAGAAGGTTAGTATAAGGGACTGCCGGAAATATACTGCAGCAGTCCCTTATAAATTAAGTGGAGGTTAGGATGGATAAAACGTTATTAGAAATGAATCAAATTACAAAAAAGTTTCCAGGTGTCCGAGCCTTAGATAATGTAAATATAAGGGTGAAAGAAAAAACAATTCATGCCTTAGTTGGTGAAAATGGTGCAGGTAAATCCACATTGATGAAAGTACTCAGCGGAGTCTATCCCCATGGAACTTATGAGGGGAAAATATTGTTTGAAGAGAAGGAATGTGAATTTAAAAATATAAGGGAAAGCGAGAAAAAAGGGATTGTAATTATACATCAGGAGCTCGCCTTAATTCCTGGATTATCCATTATGGAAAATATCTTCCTGGGGAATGAGCACAGTCATAACGGTGTCATTGACTGGCTGGAATACAGGAAAGAGGCCTTGAAGCTTATGGAAATTGTGGGCTTAAAGGAAAATCCGGGCACCCTGATTAATCAAATAGGAGTAGGAAAGCAGCAAATGGTGGAAATCGCCAAGGCATTGTCTAAAAAGGTAAAGCTATTAATCTTAGATGAACCGACAGCAGCGTTAAATGACGAGGAAAGCGACAGGCTTTTAAAGCTGATTCTTAAATTACGTAAAGAGCATGGAATGACGGCAATTATTATTTCCCATAAATTGCCGGAAATCACTAAGGTGGCAGATGAAATAACAATTTTGAGGGATGGCAGCACGGTAGAGACCTTAGATACAGGGAATGACCCAATAACGGAAGAACGTATCATTAAAGGCATGGTGGGAAGGGAGCTAACGAATCTCTATCCAAAGAGGGAAAGCAACATAGGTGATGTACGGTTTGAAATAAAGGATTGGACCATATATTCACCGGAATACAAAGAAAAGATAGTGATTGACCATATCAATATGAACATTAGAAAGGGAGAAGTTGTAGGAATAGCAGGACTTATGGGGGCAGGAAGAACTGAGCTTGCCATGAGTATTTTTGGAAGATCCTATGGTTCCAGAATCAGCGGAAGGGTGGAAAAAGACGGAAAAGAGATTAATGTAAGCACTGTTTATTCCGCAATTGAAAATGGGCTTGCATATCTTACGGAGGATAGAAAAGCATTAGGCCTGATTTTACACGATAGCATACGGGTCAATATTTCACTGCCAAGCTTGAAGAGGCTTTCCGCAAAAGGCATTGTTAACCAGCATGAAGAGGTAAAGGTTTCCGAAGAATATTTGAAGAAGCTGGAAATAAAGGCACCGGGTATCCATCAGGCAGCTAATAATCTTTCTGGTGGAAATCAGCAGAAGGTATTACTGGCCAGATGGATTTATTCAAATCCGGACCTGCTAATCCTGGATGAGCCGACAAGAGGAATTGATGTAGGTGCAAAATATGAAATATATAATATCATGAACGATTTAGCCTCCAAGGGAAAAAGTATATTGGTTATATCCTCAGAATTGCCAGAGGTACTGGGTATAAGTGACCGGATATATGTTATGAATGAAGGACGTATCACCGGTGAGTTCTCAAGGGAAGAGGCGAGCCAGGAAAAAATAATGCAGTCAATAATGCAAAGTAACAGGAGGAGTCAAAATGAATAAGAAAACATTTCATTTAGAACTCGATAAATATGGAATGATTATTGCATTGGTAGTAATAACCGTCTTGTTTCAGTGGCTGACCAAAGGTGTATTATTAGTACCGATGAATATATCAAAATTAATCATGCAAAATGGATATATTCTGATCCTTGCGATTGGAATGCTGCCGGTTATATTGGCCGGAAATATTGATTTGTCAGTTGGCTCCGTGGTTGCTTTGACAGGGGCTGTCACAAGCACCGTTTTAGTGGGAGCTACAAAATTGCCTGTAGCAGCGGGTATCCTTCTGGGGCTGGTCATCGGGATTGCCATAGGGGCATGGAATGGATTCTGGGTTGCCTATGTAAAGATTCCAGCCTTTATTGTGACGTTAGCCAGCATGTTATTATTCAGGGGCTTAACCTTGGTTATTACGCAGGGAAAGACAATTGGTCCTTATCCGGATGCTTACCAATACATAGCGCAGGCTTATACACCGGATATCGGCGGGATGGAAAAGCTACATGTGTCAACTGTTTTGATTGGTATCCTGCTGGCTGTTTTTTTTGTGGTTTCTGAGATTCATCATAGAAAAAGGGAAATCCTTTATGGATTTCAGATTTCCGGCAATGGTACTTTCATCGGAAAGCTTGCTGCCATCGTTTTTATCATAGGGTTTTCAACCTATTGGCTGACCAGGTTTAAGGGAGCACCTGTAATACTGATCATCTTAGGGATATTAACTCTTCTGTACAGCTTTATTACCCAGAAAACAGTGCTCGGAAGGCATATTTATGCATTAGGGGGAAATGAAAGAGCTACGGAATTATCCGGAATAAAGACGAAGAGAGTGAAGTTTATAACTTTTCTTAATATGGGATTTTTAGCGGCATTTGCAGGAATTGTATACTCGGCAAGAATTAATTGTGCAAACCCGACAGCAGGTGACGGCTTTGAGTTGGATGCCATCGCAGCCTGTTACATAGGAGGTGCCTCCGCTTCCGGTGGAGTGGGAAAGGTAGTGGGAGCCATTATCGGCGGGCTGGTCATGGGTGTGTTAAATAATGGAATGTCAATTGTGGGGATAGGAACGGATTGGCAGAAAGCAATTAAAGGAATGGTTTTACTGATTGCAGTGGTATTTGATGTGATTAACCACTCGAAAAGGCGGTAGTGCCACGGGAACATAAACGCAATTTTAATATGCAGCCACATTATGAATAGGAGAGGAATGTATATGACAGGAAAAGAAAAACTAAGCTTGGCCTTAAAACATGAAGAGGGTCCTGTACTTTTTGATCTGGGAGGAATGCCTACCACAGGGGTTCACTGCACTGTTGCCGAAAAGCTAAGAGCTTACTATGGTTTAGAAAAAAGGCCTATTAAAATCTTAGAGCCGGTTCAATTACTGGCAATGATGGAGGATGATTTAAAAGAAGCGATGGGAATCCAGACAACTCCCTTATGGGGGGCAGGAACCATGTTTGGATTTAAGCAGACAGATAAATTTAAGGAATGGAGAACCCCATGGGGGCAGGAGGTATTAGTAGCAGAAGAATTTGTTACCTCCTCTGACGGGAAGGGAAATACCTATATATATTCCTGTGGGGATAAAAACTATCCGCCGGCAGGATGTATGCCAAGCTCCGGCTTTTATTTTGATAATATTAACCGTGCTCCTGAGTTTGACGAGGATGAGTACGATATAAAAGATAATTTTGAGGAATTTGGAGATATTTCTGAGGAAGATTTAAGCTGGTTAAAAAAGCAGGCTCCCCACTTTGAAAAAAGTACGGATGTAGTCATGGGCAACCTTGGCGGAACGGCGTTTGGAGATATTGCCCTGGTTCCGGGTCCCCAGCTGAGACAGCCCAAGGGGATTCGGGATATTACGGAATGGTATATATCAATCATATCAAGACCTGAAATTTTACATGAGATTTTTGAGTATGAACTTAACTATGCAATTAAGAATTTAGAAAAAATGCATGCTGCTTTAGGAGAAACCATCCAGGTTGCCTATATATGCGGAGCAGATTTTGGGACGCAGAATGGCCCGTTTTGTTCCAATGAAGTATTCCGGGATTTATATGCTCCTTACTATAAAAAGGTCAATGACTGGATTCACGGTAATACCACATGGAAGACCTTTAAACACTGCTGTGGAAGTATTTTTCCTTTGGTTCCTGAGCTGATTCATGCAGGATTTGATATTTTAAACCCGGTGCAATGGACAGCACAAAATATGGATAAGGAAGAGCTGAAGAAGCAATATGGGGATCACATTGTGTTTTGGGGCGGCGGTGTGGATACCCAGAAAACCTTACCCTTTGGAACTCCGGAGGAAGTCTATCGGCAGGTATTGGATTGCTGTAAGACTTTTGGAAAAAAGGGCGGCTTTGTATTTAATACGATCCATAACGTGCAGCCGGGGGTACCGGTGGAAAATGTAGTGGCTATGGTAAATGCCATAAAAAAATACAATGGAGAAAGCTAAATATATTGCAGGCATAGGTGTATAGTTTTCTTAAATATGAAGGGGGCATTGCCTATCATTACGGGCATTGCCCTTCTCACTCACAAATTGCCATGAAAGTGCGGCATGAACCCGGTTCTCCCTTTGCTTATTAATTTTATTTCTTTCAACCCTATATTCTTGACCAATATTGCATAAAAAACTTCCTTATGATAAAATTTGTCAAGGTGGGTATTTATATTTTCCTTACTCTATACTTTACTAATTTTAAGAGAAAATACAGGCAGAAGGAGGGGTATTGTGGCTACAATCAAAGAAGTTGCGAAGCTGGCACATGTTTCTATTGGAACTGTATCAAATGTCCTGAATGGAAAAACAGGGAATGAAGAGCTGATACAAAGGGTTGAGGCCGCAATGGCACAGCTTTCTTACCGGCCGGATGCGAATGCCCGCAGTCTGAAGAATACAAAAAGTACTACGATAGGACTGGTATTACCAGGCATATTACAGAATGAATATGCGGAATTTTTACACGTAGTTGAAGAAAGGTTGCGTGAAAAGGGATATAGTATTTTAGTCAGATTTAGTAGGAATAACCGTCTGCTCGAAAGAAAATCCATTGAACAGTGCATGGAACATTCTGTAGACGGGCTTATTATATATTCAGCTACAAAGAAAGAGTTAAATCCGGTGTTGCGGCAGGGTCAAGTTCCGACGGTTCTGGTCAGTAGAAGAAAATCCACAGAATATGATTACGATTGTATCGTGGCTGACTACACAGATGCATTTGAAGCTGCAATAAAAGCTTTTTTAAGAGGCGGAAAACAGAAGATAGGATTAATTCTGGAGCATGACCTTTTAGTAGAAGGGATGCTGTTAGATATTTATAAAAAATATCAAAATAGTGAGGAGTTAATTAAGATCGTAGATTCTAACCAGGAATACGGCTTCCAGGCTATGTTTGAATTATATACAAATCATCAGGAAATTAACGGGATTATTGCAGGGAGTTATTTAATTGCCCAGGGTGTAAAAAAGGCGATGGAGACCCTGCAAATTAAAAACATCCCGGTTATTGTTATAAAAGAAAGCAGCTGGATTGAGGATGAAAACTATTTTGAAGGACAGATAAGCATCTCTCAAAAAAAGGTTGGGTCAAAGGCCGTGGATATGCTTTTGGATGCCATTGAAAGACCTAATCTTCATGAATCCATGACTAATGTGATAAAGGCTGAATATGACATTATCTCACCGATGAAAACCGGAATCAAAAAAGCAAAGAATGACTTGTCCTTTGCCATGTTTGATTGCCCTTCCTCCAGAAGTCTGCAAATGCTGTCCCGGATTTATGAGAAAGAAAGCGGAAAAAAGATTACCTTTGACTTGTTTCCCTATAAGCAGTTAGAGGAAATGCTTTACCGCCATTCTATGGAAAAGAACAGCCGGTATGATGGATTTATGATGGATATTACCTGGCTGGAAGGCCTTATAGAAACCGGGGGAGTATATAATTTAGATGAGGTAAGGGCAAAGCATCGCGGGTATTTTGACGGCTTTGTTGACGGGATTTTAAAGGATTACGGTATGTACGTGGAATCTCTTTATGCATTTCCTTTTATGTCAGGTGCCCAATTACTTTTTTATCAGAAGGATTTGTTTGAAGAACAAAGCCTAAAAATGAGATTTAAACGGCTATATGGTGAAGAACTGGCGCCGCCTAAAACCTGGGCCCAATTCAATTTAGTCGCGGAATTTTTTACGAAATCCTTCAATCCCCAGTCTCCAGTGAAATATGGAGCTTCCCTGGTTTTTGGGGAAAACACATATACAACCATAGGATATTTAATGCACCTGTGGTCTTATGGCAGTAAGATCTTTGATAAAAATGGAAAGGTGGTTATTAATAATAGTAATTCTATCGCTGCTTTAAAAAATTTCGTCGCTTCTTATCAGTATAATTCAGAGTCAGATATCCAATCCTGGAATGATGCGGCAAGAGAATTTATGACAGGAAACTGTGCCATGGTTATTCTTTACGATTCGGATGCAGGAGAAATTAATAATTATATCAAATCCAAGGTTGCGGGAAATACAGGCTATAGCCTGGTGCCGGGCGGTACTCCGGTGCTTGGCGGCTGGAGCCTGGGAGTGAACAGCTATGGAAAACACCCGGAGGATACAATTGATTTCCTACTATGGGCCTGTGGAAACCAAAATGGGATACCTCTGGCCCTGCTTGGCGGCTCCACCTTAAGAAAAGAGTATTATGAGAGGGCAGACCTTGAAAACCTTGAGCCCTGGAAGCCATTGATTTTAAAGAGCTATCAGCAGAGCAGAAAACGTACAATGTCGGAGATCCTGGATGAGAGCAGATGGAAGAATAATATTTATACAACCATAATTCCCTGTGAGATTATGAGGGTGGTAAGGGGTGAAGCCAGTGAGAAGGAAGCTCTGGAGCAGATAGAGAAGAAAATCTATCAACTAATGGATTGTTAGTATAGTATGGAAATTATTCTATAATTACTCAGAAAACTAATTATACAAAGGGATTAAGGGACATGGGATGTGAAAACCATGTCTCTTTTTAATGTGCTGAAAAGGCCATTGTGAAAAGTACACAAAAATGATTGTAGAAATCTCCAAATAAAAAGTGTTGAAAAAAGTTTGAAATATCGATATAATATAAACAACATCAAACATATACCAACATGAAATCCAAATTAAACCAGGTAAATGTTTGAATGTGTTGAATTAAAAACAACATTTATGGAGGTAAGATTATGAAGAGAAGGTTATTAAGTATCTTGTTAAGCGTAGCAATGGTTTCTGCTCTGCTCGTTGGATGTGGAAAAGCCACACAGCAGAGTACAACAGATCCGGCTACAGAGAAAGGTACGGCAACGGAGGGGGCAAAGACGGAAGCTACAAAGGGTGAAGCCGGTAAAGGCGGATTGACTTTTGCATACTGTACTTCAACATTAAACAATCCCTTTATGACAACCATTGGTGACGCATTAAAAGCGGCATGCGAAGCGGAAGGTAATAAATTGATTACATACGATCCACAATATGACCAGGCAACACAGATTTCCCAGGTGGAAGATGCTATTACCCAAGGCGTGGCCGGTATCTTTCTTTTAGCAGTGGATTCAGACGGTGTAAAGACGGTTCTTGAATCTGCAAAAGCGAAAGGAATTCCGGTAATTGCAATAGACAATCCGGTAAGCGATGTTAATTTAATTGCCGCGAATGTAGCCTCTGATAACTTTAACGCAGGCTATATCATTGGGGAAGCAATGATGGAAGATTTCCCGGACGGAGCAAAAATTGCAGTTATTGATTCACCTACCATGGTAGCATGTGTAGACCGTTTTGATGGATTTATAAAGGCCCTCGAAGATAAGGGGATGAAGGATAAGTTTAACATTTGTGCACAGCAGGATGCACAGGCATCACTTGAAAAGGCTATGCCTATCGCTGAGAACATGCTGCAGGCAAATCCGGACATCCAGGCCTTCTATGGTATTAATGATCCCACTGCATTAGGTATCATAGCAACCTTAAAGGCAGCAGGCAAGACGGTTGGAAAAGATGGTATCAAGGTATATGGTGTTGACGGCTCCCCGGACGGAAAGCAGGCAATTGTAGATGGAACCCTGGCAGTAACCTCAGCACAGTCTCCCGTTGGATTAGCGGAAACCAGCTATAATAACATGAAAACAGTTCTTTCCGGAGGAACAATTGAGTCTGACATTAAAGTTGATACCTTTAAAATCGATGCAGATAACGTTGCCGATTACGGAACAGACGGATGGCAGTAATTGTTATACGGATAGATAATATTTAATCTGGGCGGGGGGCTTCCTAAGGGATTGTCCCTCCGTTCCTGAAAAGGTAATTTCCGGGAACCTCCTGCACATATCTTTACTGCTGTATGGAAAGGGAATCCGGGAACACTCATAGAAGAAAGGGGGACCAGCTGTGGGCAATGATGTTGTATTGAAAATGGAAGGTATTGAAAAACATTTTTCTGGTGTTTATGCCTTAAAGGGTGTGAAGTTTTCTTTACAAATAGGAGAATGCCATGCGCTGTTGGGCGAAAACGGAGCAGGAAAATCCACGTTGATCAAAGTGCTGGGAGGGATCTATAAAGCTGATGCAGGCAAGATCTGGATTGATGGGGAAGAGGCCAGTATTGAGGGCGTGAAGGATGCCCAGAAAAAAGGTATCAGTATTATTCATCAGGAAATTGTCCTTGTCCAGGATATCAGTATATCCCAAAACATTTTTCTGGGCAGGGAGCCGGTTAATAAATTCGGCATGAAGGACATTAAAAAAATGAACCGGGAAGCGTCCAAAATGGTGCATGCCCTTGGACTTAATATCGATGTGACGAAAAATGTAAGAAGCTTATCCATTGCACAGCAGCAGATGGTGGAGATTATTAAGGCGGTATCCTTCCAGTCTAAAATAATCGTGATGGATGAGCCAACCTCTTCCCTGGCGGAAAAAGAAGTAGAGCATTTGTTTGAAATTATTCGGAAGCTGAAGCAGCAAAAGGTAAGTGTAATATACATTTCCCATAAATTAAATGAGTTATTTACCATATCGGACCGCATTTCAGTATTGCGTGATGGAGCTTATGTTGATACTAAGGTAACAAAAGATACCTGTATGGATGAATTGATCAGCCTGATGGTTGGCCGGGAGCTGACGGAATACTATAGCCGGACAGAGCATTCCATTGGGGATATCGCATTTGAAGTTAAGGGTTTGAATAAGAAGGGTACATTCCAGGATGTTTCTTTCAATATCAGAAGGTGTGAAATTGTTGGCTTTGCGGGATTGGTTGGAGCGGGCAGGAGCGAAATCATGAAAGCGGTTTTTGGAGTGGATAAACTGGAATCCGGCCAGATTTTTGTGGATGGGAAGGAAGTAAAGCTCAAAAATGTAAAAGATGCCATTAATCATAAAATTGCACTGATCCCGGAGGACAGAAAAAAAGAGGGCTTAATTCTCAAAAACACGGTGGAATTTAATCTTACGGTAACGATTCAGGATCAGTACAAAAAAGGAATAGCAGTGAATAAGAAAAAGAGGGATGAGATCGTCAACCGGTATATTAAGGCATTTTCCATTAAAACACCGACGGCAAGGCAGATGATTGCAAATCTGTCCGGTGGAAACCAGCAGAAGGTGGTTTTGGCAAAATGGCTGGCAACCTCACCCGAGATTTTAATCCTGGATGAACCGACCAGGGGTGTGGATGTAGGTGCAAAAGCAGAAATTTACACGATCATTGATGACCTGGCCAGGAAAGGAATGGCAGTAATTCTTATCTCCTCGGAGCTGCCGGAATTAATCAACATGTGCGATAGAATCTATGTAACCTCGGAGGGAAGTATCACCGGAGAATTACAAAGGGAAGAATTTTCACAGGAACGTATTATGTACTTTGCTACGGGAGGAAACAGTCATGGGAAATAAATTGAAATATAAAGGTGGGGCCATTGGTTTCTTCGGGGAGAATCTTGGTATCCTGGCAGCGTTGTTTATTATCGGTGCAATTATCGCTTTTATGTCCCCGGTTTTTCTGACCGTGGACAATGCCTTAAGTGTCGGCAGGCAGATTTCCACCAATACCACCATGGCTCTTGGTATGGCATTGGTCATTATTCTGGGAGGTATTGACCTGTCCGTTGGTTCAGTGGTTGCATTAAGCGGAACCTTATGTGTCGGGTTTATCAATTCCGGGCTGCCGATTCCGGTAGCAATCCTTCTTGGTGTTTTATCCGGGGTCCTGGTTGGTGCGGTGAACGGGACGGTTATTGCTAAAACAGGTATCGCGCCCTTTGTTGTTACCATGTGTACCATGAATATTGTAAGAGGTATTGCTTATATCTATAGCGGAGGCTTACCGGTCCGGTGTATGGAGGATGACTTTGCAAGCATCGGAACAGGATATTTGGGAGCGATTCCCCTTCCAATCATTTATCTTGTCCTTTTCGTGGGAGTTATCTCAATTGTACTTAACAGGAGTAAATTCGGTACTTATGTATATGCCCTTGGCGGAAACAGGGAGGCTGCGAAATTCTCCGGTATTCCCATTAAGAAAATAGAAATCATTGTTTATACAATCTCAGGATTTATGTCAGGCTTTGCGGGTGTTATCCTTGCTGCCAGAATGTATTCCGGGCAGCCATCGGTCCAATCCGGGGGCGAATTAGATGCGATAGCAGGATGTGTCCTCGGCGGTGTCAGTATGACAGGGGGTATTGGCAGGATTGGGGGAGTTGTTATTGGCACCCTGATTATCGGCGTAATCAGTAACGGCCTGAATCTTCTGAATATCAATTCCTTCTGGCAGCTGGTTGTAAAAGGAATTATTGTATTGTTTGCCGTATATTTAGATATCATAAAAAGAAGAAAAGCAAGCTAATAGATAGGAAATGGAAGGTAGGTGACTGGATTGGCATTTGCAGGGATTGACGTCGGAACAAGCGGGTGCAAAATGGTTGCATATGATTTACATGGCAGGGTATTGGCACATAGCAAAAGAGAATACAGGGAAACAGGCAGCCATGGTCATAGGGAGCTTGATCCGGTAACAGTTTGGGAGAGCGTACAGTCAGTCATTAAGGAAACAGCAGAAAAATGTCCCGAGAAAATAGAGGCACTCGCAGTTGCAAGCCTGGGGGAATCCGTGGTTTGTATTGATGGGCAGGGAGTGGTACTGTGTAATTCCATGGTGACCGGTGATAAAACAGGCATTGCAGAATGTAAGAAGCTGGAGCAGCATATCTCGCCGGAAGAGATCATGAATATAACAGGCCTGCCTTTGAGCGAGATGTTTTCCCTTCCTAAATTTATGTGGATGCACGAAAATACCAATGTTTTTGAAGCAGCCAGGTTCATCTTTTTCTATGAAGACTATGTGGGGTACCAGCTCACGGGCCAGAGAAAGGTTAGTTATTCCTCAGCCTCAAGAAGTATGGCCTTTGATATTGAAAAGAAGGAATGGTCAAAGCGGCTTTTGGGCTATGCAGGCATTTTTCCTGAAAAGCTGTCCGAACCGGTTCTGTCAGGAACCGTAGTCGGAACCGTTACTCCTGAGATGGCAGAAAGACTTGGATTATCAGCAGCTGCCGTTGTTGTTGCCGGAGGACATGACCAGAATTGTGCGGCACTTGGCAGTGGAGTGGTTTCAACAGACCAGGGAGAGGATGGGCATGGGACCTGTGAGGTAATGCTGTTGATGCTGCCTGGATTAATCCGGACTCCTTATATGGTTGAGAATCACCTAAGCTGTGTCCCGTATATGTTTCCCGATTCCTATTTGACCCTGATCGAGGTTACTACCTGCGGTGTATTGATGAATTGGTCCAGGGACACGTTATTCGATGGAATCCGTGATAAGTGTAACAGGAATCAGGAGGACTTCTTTTTGCATATGGACCAAAATCTGTCAACAGACCCCTCGGGTCTGATTGTACTCCCCCAATTCGGTTCCTCGGGAAATCCCCATATCGATTACGATGCGAAGGGACTGATCTGGGGACTGACAATCCATACATCCCCTTATGAGATATATCAGGCAATCAAAGAAGGAATTGCGTACCAGATGCTGATGGCATATGAAACGCTGCAGCCTTTTCAGCCGGATACCAAATCAATCTGCGTAACCGGCGGCGGAGCAGCATCAGAATATACCCTGCAGCTGAGGGCGGATATCTTTAATAAGGAAATGGTTGTATTAGAAAATCATGAATCCGGGACATTGGGATGTGCGATCCTTGCCGCAACGGCAGCGGGGGTTTTTACAACCCTGGAAGAAGCGGTACGAAAGCTGGTCAAAGTAAAGAAGCGGTATTCGCCGGATCCGGACAGACATGGGAGGTATCAGAAGCATTTCGAAAAATACAAGAGGCTTTACACATTAATGTACAATTTCAAATAATTAGGAGGCAGATTATGTTAGTTAACCCAAAAGAGATATTAAAGGATGCAGAAATAAACAATTATGCCATAGCAGGTATTAACGCGACTACATTGGAAGGGATCCAGGCAGTGATTGAGGCGGCGGAAGAGGCCGGAGCCCCGGTAATGCTCAGCCATGCCCAGACCCACGAACCATTTGCGCCAATTGATGTATTTGGCCCCTTGATGGTACGTTTTGCCGAGAAGGCAAAGGTGCCGGTTATCATACATCTGGATCACGGTACAGACATGAATTATGTAATGAAGGCGGTCCGCAATGGGTTTACTTCGATTATGTATGATTGTGCACACCTCCCTTTTGAACAAAATATAGAAGAAGTAAAAAATTTTACGCAGATCGCACATTCCCTGGGCATTATTGTGGAAGCGGAAGTTGGTAAGATGCCCAGCAATATTGAGGGCATTGGCGGCTGTACGGAATTCGGAGTGGGGATTGACAATATTGAGCAGTACTATACAGTACCGGAGGAAGCAGAGGAGTTTTGTAAGAAGACAAATGTTGATATGCTGACGATTTCCTTTGGAACAGTTCATGGCTTCTTTGTAGAAAAACCGGTTCTGGATATTGAAAGAGTAAAGAAGATCCACAGTCTTGTGCCGGAGGTGGGGCTGGTCATGCACGGAACAACGGGAGTGGATGAAGTCCAGATTAAGAATGCCATCGATGCAGGCATTAGAAAGTTCAACTATTTTACAGGAATCGGTACCTCTGCCAATGAAAGTATTGAAGCGCAGATTAAGGCCGCGACGGCGCCGGTCTATTACCATGAAATTGCTGCAAATGCAAAATCCATAATGAAGGACCGGGCAAAGCATATCATTAACGTTTTTCAAAATAAATAATTTGGGATAGCAGCAGATCCAGGTACATACAGCAGAGGTGGAAGGAACCTTATATATAACCTTACGAATTAGGCATGCCCCTTTTAGATAGGCTGCCGGGTATGGAAAGGCGTGGGATGAAGATGAAAAAATTCATGAATAAACCGGAAACGGTTGTAATGGAAATGTGCAGGGGGATGGTTCTGGCTCATCCGGAACTGAAGTTTAATCCCAAATACAAAGTGATTTCAAAAAAAAATCAAAATAAAGATAAGGTAAGCCTCATAAGCGGCGGCGGCAGCGGGCATGAACCGGCACATGCCGGATTTGTCGGAAAAGGAATGCTGGACGCCGCAGTATGTGGGGATGTATTTGCATCCCCGTCACAGATCCAGGTATATCAGGCGATTAAGGAAACTGCCGGCAGGAAAGGAACCCTTTTGATCATCAAAAACTATAGCGGAGATATGATGAATTTCAAGAATGCAGCATATCTGGCTGGCGAGGACGGGATTCAGGTGGAGTATGTCCGGGTGGATGATGACATTGCCGTCCAGGACAGCTTGTATACAGTAGGGCGCCGCGGGGTGGCAGGAACGGTGCTGGTACATAAAATTGCAGGAGCGGCGGCCGAAAAGGGTTATGACCTGATGCGGGTGAAGGAAATTGCGGAAAAGGCAATCAGCAATGTAAGAAGCATTGGAGTTGCACTGACCTCCTGTACTGTACCTGCGAAGGGAACCCCGACCTTCGGGCTTGGTCCGGAGGAAATTGAATTTGGTGTCGGGATCCACGGCGAGCCAGGTATTCAGAGAGAACAATTAATCCCTGCGGATGAGCTGGCAAAAAGAATGGTGACAGCATTGCAGAAGGATTTATTGATATCGGAAGGGGATGAGCTGGCTGTTTTAATTAATGGCTTTGGCGCAACTCCGTTACAGGAACTGTATCTGATGAACCATTCTGTCTTAAATGAATTGAACCGGAGCCATGTCAAAATCTCAAGGAATTTTGTCGGCAATTATATGACCAGTATCGATATGGCAGGAGTATCTGTCTCAATCCTGAAGCTGGATGAAGAATTGAAAGATTTATTGGAGCAGCCTTGTGAGACACCGGCTCTTTGCGTAAGGGCTTCGGTGTTTCCCATAAGCTTTGCGGAGGATGGGAACAGCGGCAGGGAGGAAACAGAGGTCAATTTCAGGGTAGAGACAGCGGAGCATTATAGGAATATGGAAGGGAATGTCCTGTCCCTTAATAATCTAATCTATATTGTTGACCGTATGAGTGAGTGCATTATCTCCAATGAAATTCCCTTCTGTGAGCTGGACTCCCACGCAGGAGACGGTGATTTTGGTATGAGTGTCGCCAAAGGCTTTAAACAGTTAAAGAGAGAGTGGAAGGAAATCGTCAATAAACACTCCCAAGACATGGGAAGCTTTTTGGAGGCGTGCTCCATGGTTATCATGGAATACTGCGGCGGAGCCTCCGGACCCATCTGGGGCTCGGCATTTCGTGCAGCCGGGAAGAAGGTCTCGGGAAAGACAGAATTATCAGCGGTGGAAATTGCAGAAATGCTGCAGGCGGCGGTGAAGGGAATCCAAGCCACCGGTGAACGCTCCTTTGGAAGGGGAGCCGTACCGGGAGACAAAACCCTAATTGATGCATTGGTTCCATGTGCGGATACCTGGAGCAGGATGGCAGCGGAAGGTGCAGCTTTACAGGAAATTTTTGCCGAAGGGGCAAAGGCGGCCGTAGACGGTGCGGAGGCTACGAAAAAAATAGTTGCCCGTATGGGAAGGGCGGGAACCGTGGGCGAAAGAAGTATTGGCTATCCGGATGCGGGAGCCTTTGGCTTGGGGGTTATATTTACCGATATAGCTAACATGATTAAATAATAAAACAACAGTATGGCGTATGGTGATATGAAGCAGTTTTTGTATTGCCATACTCCATATTTTTGCTTGATTTATTAATCTATAATATGTAATATTATTAGGTGATGATGCGTTGGATTGATGAAATCATTGAACATTTGTATTAATTGCCATACAGGGATTATCTGGAATTATAGCGTAAGGAGGAGATTCATAGATGTTGAAGGATACGAGGCTTAAGAAAATTTACGAGTTATTGCAGAGGGATGGTTCAGTAGAAATCAATACGCTTTGTCGAATGTTCAATGTTACTGATATGACGGTTAGAAGGGATCTGGACAACCTTGCGGGGAAGTATGATATTATACGTACCCATGGGGGAGCGATGCTGGCAGAGGGAAGCCGCATAAGCGAGCCCCCTTATGAAAAACGTATTGCACGTAATGAGGACCTAAAGACCATAATAGCCGTAAAAGCGCTGTCCTTGCTGAAGCAGGGAAGTAAGCTGTTCATAGATTCGGGAACGACCACCTACAATGTGGCAAAGCATATGCAGTATGAGGATCGGTTTACTGTGGTAACCAATGGACTAAATATAGCAAATGAGCTTATGGCCCGTGAGTTTGTTTCCGTCTTATTAATCGGCGGTGACCTGGAGAGGAATACCAGGTCAACAAGGGGGGCTTTGGCTGTTGAACAGATGCATCACTTTAAGGTGGATATTGCATTTTTAGGTTTAAATGCAATTGGGGAAGACGGTTATTTATATGTGGGTAACACCTCGGAAACCGGCATGAAAAAAAGCGTTATGGAGGCCGCTGCAAAAACCTATGTGCTGGCGGATTCCTCTAAATTCGGCAAATTCAGCCTGATCAGCTATGCCCATGCCAGGGATGTAACAGGCATTATAACAGATTCAAATTTAGATAAGGATATCCATAAAAAATTAACCGAGCTTGGGGCTAACATTATTGTGGCAGACACGTAAGAACCTTCAGTGGGCACAGGACTCTAAAGCTTATGTCCCTTTTCCCGGTATTTTTGAGGAGTTAGCTTGGTTACTTTTTTAAAGACATTTTGAAAATAGCTTTGACTTGAGAAGCAAAGATAGCTGCTGATTTCAGATATGGGTTTATCTGTAAAGCATAGCAGGCTCTTTGCTTCTTCTATTTTTCTGCGTGTTATATAGTCATTCAGGCTAAAACCAAGTTCGGATTTGAATTTTGTTGAAATATAGACCTTGCTCTTACCTACAAATTCAGCTACATCTGC
>JARKQP010000568.1 GCA_029974875.1 Mobilitalea sp. | reverse complement strand
CAGCGTATCCTGGTCTGTGATGCTCTCGCTGCTCACTGTCAGGTTGGAATATTCAAAGGTGGTGTAGCTTAAGCCGTGGCCGAAGGGGAACAGGACGTCCATTTTCTTCTTGTCATAATAACGGTAGCCTACGAACACGCCCTCCCTGTATTCCACCTTATCCTTCTCACCTAAGTAGTAGAGATAGGAGGGGTTATCCTCAAGCTTAAGGGGGAAGGTCTCCGGCAGCTTCGCACTTGGATTTACCTTGCCAAAGAGAATGTCCACGCAGGCACCGCCTACGGCCTGTCCTCCAAGGTAGGCTTCCAGGATACCTTTCACATCATTTACCCAAGGCATTTCCACCGGGGAACCGTTGTGCAGCACTACCACCGTGTTAGGCTGTACCTCGGCAATTCTTTTGATCAGCTCATTCTGGCACTGCGGCATCCCCATATGGCTGCGGTCAAAGCCTTCTGACTCAAAGGCATCCGGAAGTCCGGCAAATATAACAGCAGCCTTCGCCTTTTTTGCAGCCTCTACCGCCTCTGCAAGAAGGGCTTCATCAATTTTATCCTCGGCATCATTAAAGCCCTGTGCAAAGGTTATATTACCCATGCCGGCAACGGCGTCCATTGCGGAGGTCACCTTGTGGCTGTTGATATGGGAGCTGCCGCCGCCCTGATAACGGGGTGCTTTCGCATATTTACCGATGAATGCGATCTCCTCCGTCTCCTTCAGGGGCAGGATGCCATCATTCTTTAGCAGGACAACGGTCTCTTCCGCTACCTTTCTGGCCAGCTCATGGTCCTTGTCACGGTCAAAGACTGCTGTCTTATCCCTGTTTTCCTCATAGCGGTATACAATATTTAAAATTCTTTCACAGGCCAGGTCAACCACTTCCTCTTTTAAAGCTCCTGACTTGACTGCGTCTACAATTAATTTGTCATTGATTCCATTGGAGGAAGGCATTTCCAGGTCAAGGCCTGCCGCAAGATCCTCTACCCTTGCATTCACGGCGCCCCAATCGCTTACCACATAGCCGTCAAAGCCCCATTCACCGCGGAGTACCTTTGTCAGGTATTCTTCATTTTCAGCGGCATAGACTCCATTGATCCTATTATAGGAGCACATCACTGTCCATGGCTTTTGTTTTACCACTGCTCCCTCAAAGGCAGCCAGATAGATCTCCCTCAAGGTTCTCTCATCCACCTCGGAGGAGGAGCTCATTCTGCGGTGCTCCTGGTTATTTGCCAGGAAATGCTTAATGCTGGTGCCGACGTTCTTGCTCTGGACACCCTTAATTAATGCGCCTGCCATCTCAGAAGCTACCAGGGGATCCTCGGAATAATATTCAAAGTTTCTTCCGCATAGAGGAGAACGCTTAATGTTCACAGCCGGTCCAAGAATTACGCTGACTCCCTCAGCCTGGCATTCATTACCGAGTGCTTCACCCATGGTGGTGATTAACTCCCGGTTAAAGGAAGCTGCTGTTCCGCAGCCTGCCGGGAAACAAACCGCCTTAATGCTGTCATTCATTCCAAGATGGTCGCCTTCCACATCCTGCTTCCTCAGACCGTGAGGTCCATCGGATACCATGGTCGCAGGCACTCCCAGACGTTCCACCGCTTTGGTGTGCCAAAAGTCCGCACCGGAGCACAGACCTGCCTTCTCTTCCAGCGTCATCTTTGCAATTATTTCCCTAATCTTCTCCTTTTGCATTTGCCTCGATCTCCTTTCAATTGTGAGAAAAGAGATTTCTCTCCTTTCAATTGTGGGAAAGGAGAGTTTTCTCCCTTCATTTGTAAGAACGGGAGCTTTCTCCCTTCTATTTTAATTTTTTTCTAAAATATTAGACCACAATAAGATTTTAATACATATCAAGGGAAAAATACTATCATGGTTTTTGTTTTTATATCATTATTTTGTCTAGATTATATATTTTATCCAGATCAAATGTACTTAAGTGTAGGACGGGATGCCACTTTTGTATTCAAAATGCATTTGATTTTTAGCTTTTTTTGAGATCCCAGGTCATATATTTTGCCCAGGTTATGATCTTTACTTAATTTTTTGCTTACCTTTTTACTTAA
>JARKQP010000515.1 GCA_029974875.1 Mobilitalea sp. | reverse complement strand
GTCCCCGTTCCAAAATTACATCCGTAGCTGCAGTTCAGGATATCAAGAAGTAAGGGCAGCTCCTCCTTCTTTTCATCAGAATGGGTATATTCCTCCAGATATTCATAGATATGCCCGGGACCCTCAATCTGCCTGATCCATGCGTCCTTTACGAAGTACTCCACATTTTCCTTCAAACCGCCGGGACGGCTGAATAGAAAGCCCAGGCTTGCACCGATATCATCAAAACCAATGGCTTCCTCCCTTCCATAATTGATCCCATTGGACTTTAAGTATTCCATCAATTTCTTAAAGGTAACATTATATTCTACAAGCCCCTGGGTATTGGCATCCTTAATCTCATCCCCTTTTCCTACGCAGGGTGAGAGAAAGGCAATCCGGTCCCGGTTGTCCTGATATTTGCGCATGTATATGGCCGTACACATCATCGGGCTATGTACCGGAGCCAGCCTTGGAATCAGCTTTTCCTGATACTTTTCTATATAATTCACCACCGGGGGACATGGCTGGGCAATCATATGGTTGATTTTCCGCTCCTTGACCGCCTTCAAATATGCCCACACGGTTATATCCGCCCCAAAGGAAACATCATATATCAGACGTACTCCCAAGCGCTTCAAATACCCAAAAAGCTTTTGATATTCGGGAATATTTACCATGATTGAAGGCGCAGCAATGACGGAGATGGCTGCCCCCGCCTTCAAATCCGTAAAAAACCTTTCACAATCATCCTGGAACTGGCGTGCACCATGCTCACAAACCCGGATGCATTCCCCACAATGAATGCATCTTATACTGTCTACCTTCACCTTATTAATTCCGTCCGCCAGGTATGCAATATTGGCTCCCGGTATGGGACAGTTTCCAATACACTGATTACATCCGACACACTTTTCCTCCACTAAGTACAGCCTATCCGTTGCTGTGTTAACCATTCTCGTTCCTCCCAATTGTTTATCTTTTGTTGTCCATTTTGAGCAAAATGTATTTGTCCTGCCTATTGACAGATTGTAAAGGACTGCCCCATAACAGAAATTCAAATATCTGTGCAAAAGCATCACCTTTTTATCCAAAGACCCCAGGGCGCTTTTATAAAAAATTATACTACCTTGAGCTTTATTTTTCAATTAATTCCAGCCCAATAACTAAGAAAACAATATAAATAATTGATTAATCTCCCAATAAAACAAGAGAAAGCTGGTGGATACCGTCAAAAGAGAAGCCGTACCGGATACCAGGGCATAGAAAATACCCGGCTATGGCATCGGGAGGCCTGGCACCAGCTTCCAGGTAAGCTTTGTTGTGTACAAAGAATTCCTTTGAAGCAGGTGTCCGGCTCCCTAATGCATAGCCGGGTATTGTTAGTTCATTATTAAAATTTAGTAAACAGCATAGGGTATCTCCAACAGCTGTGCCACCTTCGTGAACAAGCTTGCATTATGTCCGACGGATAGGGCGAGATGATGGGTTGGAGCCTCTACGAACCATCTGTCCATGTACTCTGCCGGTTTTTGTGCAAAGCGGATGTGGGTGGAGGTATTTCCGTTTAGCAGGATCGGCGCATCAATGGCTTCTCCTTCACTGATATTGAACTTAAGCTTCCCATCCCCCGTCTGGGTAATTCCCAGAGTCGTAATAGGGCCTGGCTGGACCTTCGCTTCTACGGATACTCCGCTGCCACGCTTGCCATGGTATACTCCCATTCCCCGAAGGATTGGCCTGCCCTTAGAGATGAGGAAATGGAATGGCCCATCATGCCCCAGGATCATGGTGTCACGGTTAAAGTCCGCTGCTACAATCTCACAGAAGCTTCCTCCCTTATTCAATATATCGGAAATCTTCATTGCAAGGGCTGTCTTGATGTCACCTTCTCCGGAGCAGGCAACGCCCTGGGCTGTCAATAGGGAGTGTCCGACGATGAACCCGCTTTGGATTTCCTCATAATAGTTATCACGTCCGTGATAATAATAGGAAATGCTGTCCAGGTTGCGGTCCAGCACCATCTTTTCCTGGGCCACCGCCACCTTTGCGGACCATTCCAGCTGCTGCGGAGTCGGCTTCTTCGCAATAGGGTCGGAGGGGGAATCTCCTGAGATTTCAAAGAAGGACTGGATACGGGCTAGTTTTTCCTTTATCTCATCCTCCGTGACAGTGCGCAAATAGCCTTCCAGGTCACACATTTCCAGAACCTCAACATGCATGCCCGTCTGTGCCTGGAGCATGGTGAAGTCACTGTACATATCCAGCATTCCGCTATAGTATCCGCCTAAGAAACCGAACCTGGCATGCTGCAGGGTGCGCTTTACTCCCGCTGCCAGACACCATTCCTCAATCTGCTTCCAGGCCTGGATTGCCTCCGGGCGGTCAGCCGTAACCTCGTCAGCCATTGAAAACTCCGGAGTATAGGATAGCCCGAGCAGCCCGTTAATTGCACGGAACTTGATTCCGGCACGGTTAAAGGCATTTGAGATCTCCGGGATGGAGCAGCCCACACACTGCGCCAGCCAGCGGTCTGTCCCTGTCCTATCATATGCCATCTCCGGTGCCGGCTGCAGGTTCAGTATGATGACAGGAGCCTTATTGATCTGGTGCAGGGGCAGCAGGCAGGCGCTGGTGTAATAGGTTGCTGCATGGGAGAATACGATATCCACATTTTTCCCGTTAAAGTATTCTCCTGCTTCCCTTCCCTTATCCTCCGTATCCACCAGGCCAAAATTATATACCTCCCCAAATTCAGCCATCCGCTGCTCCAGGAACCTGTTGTATCCGAGAAGACATTCCCGTAGGCCTTCAAATTGATCCCAGTATGCATTAAGTCCTGCGCTGTACAAACCGATCCTGGCCTTTTTTGGTGCCTTTAATTTCTTTAACTCTTCCATTTGAAATCCTCCTTTTTCATTAACTCATCGCTAACTACAATAACAATAATTTGCTTGGATATCTACAAATTTTCTCAATCCAATTTACTAACTATAATGCTATTATAAGCTTATTCATAAAGAATAACATCCACTTTTCATGCTTAAAAATAATAGTTTCTTGCCATATTAATCCCAGGATTGTTATGCTATAATGAAGCAAAGAAAAAACCTGACAGGAATGGAGATAAATTATTATGCAAAACTATAAAGAAAGAGCCTCCTTTGATTGGAGTGAGGACAGCATCCGTTTTATCAATACACCCAGTATTCTTGCCAAGCGTACTTACCTCTATGTACAGGAGGCCGGATATTTTAAAACCTCTCCCCCTTATTACACGGAGCGCGAGAATCTGAACAGTTACCTTATGGTTTATACCATCTCCGGTAAGGGCTTCCTAAAATACAAGGGTCAGGAATACCTGCTAAAGGAGGGGGATTGCTTCTATATCAGCTGTATGGATTACCAATATTACAGCTGTTTTAGCGACCACTGGGAATTCCTTTGGATCCACTTTCACGGTGTTGGAGCCCATGGCTACTATAATGTCTTCGCAGAATCCGGTTTCCGGATTATTTCCCTGGAGGACAGGAGCTTCATGGAAACCACCCTGCGCCGTATTCTTTCCCTGACGCAAAGAAAAGATTTGAATACAGAGGCAATCTGTTCAAATCTTCTGAATTCATTAATCACAGAGTTAATTGTCCATAATAGCAGCGACCAACGGGCGCTCTCCTTTATGCCGGATTATATTAAAAACATGGTAAAATATCTGGACCAGCATTTTAAGGAAGAAATCTCACTGGAACAGCTCGCGAAGCTTTATGGCGTCAGCCAATATTATCTCTCCAGGGAGTTCAAAAAGTACCTCGGGGTCACTTACAGCGAATACCTGATCCTGCTGCGCCTTAATTACGCTAAGGAATTGTTGAAGTATTCCGGGCTGTCCGTCAACGACATTACCTTCCAATGCGGCATGAATAACGTCAGCCATTTTATCAACCTGTTTAAGGCCAGGGAGGATATGACCCCTCTCAGCTACCGCAAGGAATGGAAGCTCTAAGTCTATTTTAAATACAAATGAATATATTATAATAAATATTTTCCGGGTGAGGCCATGTATCAGGATGTCAACAGAAGAACAAGGCTTTATTCATTCAGTCAAAGCGACGTCATACCAGAAAGGTATCTAAATCCATCGGATATTTATATTACTGCGGGCTACCGTATTGAGGTATTTATCAAAGATTTGAATTCACCGGTTGGAATGGTATTTGATGAGGATGGATATGTCCTGATTGCCGATTCCGGATTAGCTACGGGAACCCCCAGGGTGCTGCGGCTAATCGACAACCGCTTGGAATCCATAGCCGAGGATTTTAACATCCCCATATCCGGGATCAATTATCAAAACGGGATAATCTATGTATCCCACAGAGGCTATGTCACAAAAATATATAGGGATGGTACAAGGCAAAATATCATTATGGGCCTGCCCAGTAACGGTGATAACTATAATAGTCCGGTCGCTTTTTCCCCTGATAATAAATTATACTTTGGCCAAGGAACCGTCACGAACAGCGGAGTCGTGGGAAATGATAACAAATGGATCACGGTTTCTCCCTTACTATGTGATTATGCAGGCGATTATATCATGCTTACGGGACAGAACTTTGAAACAAATAACCTAATGACGGAAGCCGTGACGGATGATATAGCCACTACCGGTGCTTTTTCACCATATGGGATAGCAAACCTGCCCTATGAATACAGAAAGAAATATATTAAAGCTTCGGGCAGCATTATAAGATCCAATCTTGACGGTTCCGCTTTGGAACAGTATGCCTGGGGATTTCGAAACCCTGCTTTCCTGAAATTTGACAACTGGGGCCAATTATATGCTGTAAATAATGGTTACAATGCAACCGGAAGCAGGCCAATCGGAAATGCAACCGATGATTTCTATTATATCACGCCCGATTACTGGTACGGCTGGCCGGATTATTCGGGAGGCGAAGCCGTAAACTCACCAAGGTTCACACCCGTCGGCGGGCAGCAGCCCACCCTGCTGCTTAAAAATCAGCCTAATGTTCCTCCCGTACCTTTTGTAACCTTCCCTCCAAATTCGAATATAAGGGGCTTTGATTTTAATTATAATGAAACTTTCGGCGCTTACGGAGATGTATATGTAGCTGAATTTGGCAGCACTATAAGTACCGAATTCGGAGACGTGATATCCTATGCCAACGCTGGGCATAGAATTTCTAAAATTGATATGAGATCCAGAACCACGGTTACCTTTGCCATTAACAAATCAGGCTTTCCCGCCTCCATATCAAGGGAGGGGGGCTTTGAAAGACCTTCACAGGTCGTCTTCGGACCTGACGGAGTAATGTATATCGTAGACTGCGGGCTAAATATCCTGAATGATCCAGTCTATTTCATACCCAATACCGGTGTCATATGGAGAGTATCCCGAAGTGATATCTGATAAAGCCCATAGAAAGCCGCAATTTATTCCATGACCGGAATAATTGCTAACATAAAAAACGCATCTAGCTTATTCCATGCTATATGCGTTATTTATACCTATTTTACTTTAACAAATTCACCGGCAACCTGATACTTCGGCTTAATTACAAACTTGCCATCCGTCCCAATATAACCATAACCTTTTTCCGTCTTTACGATAGCCAGACCTAAGTCCATGAAATCATAAGCCTCGGTAAAGGACGGTTTTACAATCGTATTACCCTTAGAATCAATATATCCATATAGCTTTTCATTACTGATGGCCGCAATCCCCAGATCGCTGTATTTTGAAGCGTAATCATAGGTTTCCTTTGACACCTGCTCTCCGTCCTCATTAATAAAGCTATATCTTTTATCCTTGCTTACCAATGCAATACCATTCTTTGCAAAGCTAAAGGCCGTATCATACTGGACATCAATGACAGTCCTACCTTCTTCATTGATATATCCCCACCGGTTATCCTTCATGGCTGCGGCCAGCCCATTCTCCGTAAAACCGAATACCATCTGATAATCAGGCTCTATGGTGTATTCTCCGGCTTTATTGATATAGCCGTATTTTCCGTCCGCGGTCTTAACCAGCGCTATACCCTTATCATTAAAATCTTCCGCATATCCGAACTTGCAGGGGATAACTTCCTTTCCTTGCTGATCAATATACCCATACAGCCCATCCTTGACAACCCTAGCCAAATCATTATCATCAAAAGCACAGGCTGTCTCATAAATAAAATCTATTACAACTGCTCCCTGCCGGTCAATATAACCATATTTACCATCCTTCATGACCGCAGCATATCCATTCTCTGCATAGCTTCCTACGCCTTCATAGACAGGCTCCACCACAACCGCGCCCTTCTCATCCACAAAGCCATAGTAACCGTCCTTCATAATCGCCGCAAAGCCATTCCTAAAAAACCCGGCACCTTCAAACTGTGGCTCAATTACCATATCTCCCACAGCATCAATATAGCCATACCTTCCATCAGCCTTCACGGCAGCCAGCCCATTGTCAGCAAAAAGTCCCGCATCCTCATACTGGAGCTTAATCACTACCTTGCCAGAAGCATCAATATAGCCATATTTCCCGCCGGATGCAACCGGTGCATAATAGCTGTCCCCATGCTCCACCGTCATCTTACTGGAGCTGCAACCCACTAATATCGTAATGATACAAAAAACACTTATCAGTAATCCAATCCTCTTCAAAGACATCCTCCATTCCGCTGTACCTGTCCAGCCTTCATCGCCGGCTATATTTCTACATACAATAATTTTCCGCATACAATAATCTTCTTCAATAAAACGCTCCACCCAACAAAAGCCGTCTTTAATAATACCAATATTCCAATCCCATCACGGTATACAAAAGCACCATACCGACAAAAGCCTTCTTTATAACACTAACGCGGTGAATCTGAGTGGAGCTATGTCCATCTGGGCGCAGACCGGGCCTCCC
>JARKQP010000503.1 GCA_029974875.1 Mobilitalea sp. | reverse complement strand
AACATGGAAAAAACATGGATTTTCCTCCTAAGATGGGTACAAAAGAGGAATTGTATGAGGAGCTGGAGAATTGGAAACAGAAATACCGTCCTTTTCTTCAGAGGTTGGCTCCTGAATTAATTAAAACAGAAAAAAGGAAAGAGCTGAAAGAGTTCTTTTGGAGAATAGAGACCAAGGAAGACCAGCAGGATTTTATCCCGGTTTTGAATGGGGCTGGAGAGTGGGAAAAGGTGGGGATTCCCCACTACGGTAAGCCGCTGGGTTCTGCGGTGACCTTCTACCGGACGGAATTTTCGGTTTCCTGGGAAGAAGGAGAGGCAGTTTTTTTACATTTCAAAGCCGTAGACTACATAGCCCAGGTATTCGTGAATGGATCCTATGCGGGGGCTCATGAAGGCTTTTTTGCCCCCTTCCAGCTGGACGTGGCAAGGTATGTAAAACAGGGAAGGAATACCCTGGTGGTACGGGTGGAAAATGATTTCATACACAAAAGAAATGAAAAGGAGCTGCGTGGCACCATGTATGGTGGTGATAAAATCTATGCTGCTACAGGCCCCGGGTTTGATGATCCCGATATGGGCTGGCACCACTGCCCGCCGGGACTGGGAATTTGGCAGAAGGTTTTTGTAGAGGTAAGGAACAGGTGCCATATTCAGGATCTGTACATAAGGCCGCTTCCCGAAGAAGGGAGGGCAGAAGCCTGGGTGGAGATTTATAGCTGTGATCCGGGATATGAAGAGGTGCAATTAAACCTCTCCCTCTTTGGGAGGAATTTTAAAGAAACCGTGTTCGAAGATCTGGTATATCTGCCCGTAACAGGATGCGCCATTGGATTGGGCGACAGCTTTACAAAGGCTGTGCTGACCGCCTCCGGTACCATTGATAAGCCGGTGCCCCTGCACATGGAAAAAGGGCTGAATTATCTTAAAATCCCTTTTCCTATGGAGGAATTCCGCTGGTGGAAGCCGGAAGCACCTTATCTGTATGAGCTCCAGATATCCCTGGTAAATGGAAAGGGAGAGGTTCTGCACCAGAAGGCACAGAGCTTTGGAATGCGGAGCTTTGTCATGGATACAGAAAATATTCCAAGGGGAAGCTTTTATCTGAATGGACTTAA
>JARKQP010000496.1 GCA_029974875.1 Mobilitalea sp. | reverse complement strand
AGAGCAAGGCTTCTACAAATCAATGCGTCATCATCCACAATGAAAATATTCACATCAAAGCTCCTTTCTGTCCGAGGGAAGCACACAAACCAACCGGAAGTAGTCGGACAGGTCGGTTGAAATGTTTCCCCCAACAGCCATTGCCCTCTGCCGCAGGTTGCGAAGCCCTATTCCGGCATAGCCAGTACCTTTTTTGACCCCATCGTTTTCTATGCATAAGCGGACAATATGCGGCGTAATGTCCAGCGTTACCGTTACTTTTTTTGCGTCCGCGTGGCGTAAGATATTGGTGAGGGCTTCCTTGAGGCAAGCCTCCAGAATGACCCATAGATACACCGAAACCTTGGTGGGATCGCCATACGCGATATACTCCACAGGGCAGTGCGAAAATTTTTCGCAGAGGCCCCGCAGGGCGCCAACGCCTATTTCGGTAAGAGGGGTAAGATTGTGCACCGCTTCTCGGATTTTATCAATTCCCGCTTCTAACCGCTTCATCCCTTCATGAAACAGTTCCTGTGCTTCAGCAGTATCGGCCTCAGACAGCGCCTGCGCTGTTTGCAGCGACATATACGCCGCCACAATCTCATGCCCTGCATTATCATGAATCTCGCGGGCAATGCGGCTGCGCTCAGACAGCTCGGCCATTCGTGCTACCTGCATGTTTGCGGCCAGCAGCTCCTGTTTTAATCTCTCGGTTTCGTAGTGCCGTCTGCGTTCTTCATCCATACGCCTGAGCGCGGATTCCTGCTGCCTGCGCCAGCCCCACAGGGCGAAACCAGCAAAGGCGCTTTGGGCCAGCAGCAAGCCCAAAAGTTCCTCCGGCCTGTAGATTGCAGCGAAAAACAGGGCGGGGAATGCGAATAACGGGCAACCGAGACAGGCCGCTTCAAACACGCCGAGCACAAGGGCATAACCGCTGTTTCCCCAAAGAAAAGAAACGCCGATAACGGCAAGCTGGTCAATAATAAGCGTCCATTTCAACTTTTGGAATCGCCAGCGCAGCAGCATCAGCGTCAGCAGCGCCAGAAGCAGGAATAATCCTGCCACATCACTGTCGGTTTTTACCCACAAAATGTACAGCAGGAGTATTCCAAGCGCACGGTACGCTATGGATAGCTTTTCATAGAGTGTTGGTTTCCTATCGATGAAAGTAAACCACCTCCTTAATTCCTTCAGGTCTTATTCCAGCCTGCGCTTGCTGCCAAAGATGAGAAATATAGCGGTAAACATCATCAAAATGCCACTTGACGTCCAGATACCGAAAGGCGGCTGTCTCCCCGCTATCCCTATCAGGATGCTGGAAATCCAGTAGGTCGGAAACAGCATCCCAATCTTTTGCATAACATCCGGGAGCATGGAAAGCGGAACAAATACCCCACCCAAAATCGCCATGAACGACACCAGTATGCTGAATACCCCACCTGACATCGCCTTGCTGCGGAACAGCGAATTCCATGCCAAGGATAGGGAAACAGAGGTGGACGCAAATAAGATGTATCCAAGCAGGAGCATCGCTGAAATATACGCATCCCATCCGTACAAAGCCGTACCAATGCCCACGAATACCACGACCTGTAAAAGCATAAGCAGCATGTAAGCAAGGAGGCTTTGAGAAAGATACGTCAGCGTGGTTACAGGTGCCGCAAAAATACGCACGATCAAACCGCTTTCCCGGTCGGTCATGGTCGAACGCACCAAAGCGAATGAGCCAAATAAAATGACAAGGCTGTAAAAGGAGAATCCAAGCGCGTCTTCCATATTCCAAAGGGGGGGCAGAAACAGGATTACAAGCGGCAAAACGATTAACGCCAGCAGGGTCATTCTTTTGCGCATGCTCCGAATCAAGTAAAATCTGAAGATTGTCATACTAATCGCCTCCTCCCCAGAGGGATAGCTATCAAGCATAGCGTGACGGCAATACCGAGCAGAATCAACAGAAATATCCATGGGCTGGTTTCTGTGGACTTCAAAAAACCGGATTCAAAAATAGCGCTGTTCGCCAGAGAAAAAGGCGTACCGTAGATTTTCAAGAATCCAAAGAAAGCGTTATCCGGGAGGGGAAACAACATACCACCCAGACAGGCCATCCCGTTGGACAGTGTCCAAACAATTCCCTCTGACACCCCCACGCTGCGTGTGAGCAGTAACAACAGCATACCAAGCATTTGGGCAATGAGTGAGACTAAAAATATAGTAAGCACTGTAATAAACATGTTTCCCCAATAGGCGTTAAAAAGCCATGAGGTCAGGCCGACGATCAGGAGGCCTTGCACCGCACAGAAAACGGTGCAGCAGCTCGCCGCCGCATAAATAATGATCGCTGTTTCGCCGGGGGCAGCCTTTAGCCGCCACTTCATGGGGCGCATTAAGTCGTAATAAAGGTAATTCAGCAGGTACAGGCCCCCGCTTAACTGAAACAACAGCATCATACCGACACTGATATAGGTGGCGACCATATTGTATCCATTCAAAGAGGTGTTTCCCGACGGGTTCCACGTATAGATAGAGTTCAAGACGCCTGATATAATCACAGGCAGCACAATATAAATAATTAAAGTAAAGGGTTCCCGTAGCGAGCGGCGTAGATAATGCAGAAAGAACAAGGCAAATTGTGTGCTTTTCATACGTCCGCCTCCTCGTCCCGCAGTTTTTTTCCCGTAAGGGTGAGAAAGACGTCCTCCAGTGTAGGTTTATCTGCCGAGATATTGGAAACTCCTCCGCTTTGCTGCGCCACTTCCAGCACCCGGTTCAGATTGCCGGAGCCTGCGCCGGATACAATGATATAATCCGCGCCTTTTTGTGTTACTGTTTTAACGCCTTGGATCGCACGGAAGCTTTCTACAAGGGCGGCGCTGGGATTCGTCACCGTTATGCGGATGGTTTCTTCATGCTGAATGCGGCCAACCAATTCCTCCAACGTACCGGAGGCGATTACCCGGCCCAAATCCATAATGACGATGCGGGAAGCGATGGCCTGCACTTCCTCCATGTAATGGGAGGTATACAGCACCGTTGTGCCCTGGGTTGCCAGCCGTTTGACAGATTCAAGAATATAGCTGCGCGACTGAGGATCAATGCCCACGGTCGGTTCATCCATAATGAGGAATTTCGGGGAATGCACCAGCGCACAGGCGATGTTGAGCCTGCGCTGCATGCCGCCCGAGAATTTGCCCGGCGCTTTTTTTGAGTGCTCGGATAATCCTACAAATTCCAAAGTTTCCTTTACGCGCTGGCGCAGTTTATCTCCTTTCACGCCATACAATCCGCCGAAAAAGCGTAAATTCTCCTCGGCGGTCAGTTCCTCAAATACAGTCACTTCCTGAGTTATCAACCCCAAGTGCTGTTTCAGCCGGATGTTGTTCACCTCCTGCTTTTCTCCAAAGAGCATAATTTCTCCAGAATCCGAGCCGATCAGCCCTGCCAGCGCCCGAATCGCGGTGGTTTTACCAGCACCATTCGGACCCAACAGTCCCAAGACTTCTCCTTCTTGAATTTCAAAGCTCACATGATCCAGCGCCTGCACATTCCCGAAACGCTTGATCACATCCTTCATATTTGCTACTGTCATATAGACACCTCCGTTAATAAGAGTATGTGTTTGCCCAATACATACTTATATTATATCCAGAGTCTTCCCGTCGCAATAGTGATGAATGTCATGGGTCACCAAGCAAAACCTATCGGATTAATAGCTCAAAAGCCCAATTCAGGTTGGGGTATTGGCGGTATATTTGTTTTAGAGCCATTCCCCTTTTCGCTTAACCGATAATATCGCCTGGTTTAACATCTGACAAGCAAACCACCGCACTTTCCAGCCTGCGTTCCTTAATCTTTTTTACCTTTATTGTCAGACCATATTCTTCAAGCTCCGGCGTGCTTCCGTCATTTGGAACAGTTCCTAAAAGCCCAAAGACCAAGCCGCCAAAGGTATCGTAATCTTCATCGGGAAGCAGTACACCAAGCTGCTTTGATACCTCGTCCAGTGGTGCGGTGCCCTGTATGCGCCAAGTCTTTGAATCTGTACGTTCAATGAGTGGTGATTCCGCAGGGATTGAAATGTCATCTTCAAGGTCGCCAACTAATTCTTCCAGCAGATCATTCATGGTGATGATCCCGCTCATGCCACCGTATTCGTCTACAACAACCGCAAAGTGGTTCCTGTACTTTTTCATATTACGGAACAAGACATCTGCCCGAACAGATTCCGGGACAAAGTAGGCGGGTTTTACAGCGCTTTTCATTACCTCGTCGCGGGCTTTGTTTTTAAGCCTGAGATAGTCCTTTGCATATAAAACCCCAACGATATCATCCGTATTATCCGAGCAGACCGGATAGATAGAATGCCTGCTTTCGTTGATAGTCTGCTCCCATTCTTCATCGGTTTCATCGAGCCATAAAAGAGAGACCTCTGTACGATGGGTCATGATTTCCCCGGCGAAAGTATCATCAAACTCGAATATGTTTTGAATCATATCCCGTTCGTCAGACTGTATGGTTCCTTTTTGCTTACCGGCGTCCAATATCATGCGGATTTCTTCTTCCGCATTTTCTTCATCCTCACTGTTTGGATCAACACCTAATAGCCGCAAAAGGCCGTTGGTGGATACGGTGAAAAGCCAAACTGCCGGAGTAAATATTTTTGAAACTGCGTAGATAAGTCCAGACATACCAAGCGCGATTTGTTCAGCCTTTTTCATGGCAAGTCGTTTAGGAATCAGTTCACCCAGGAGTACGGTGAAATATGTTAGCACAACCGTAATAATAGCCACTGATATAATGTTAATTATGGACACAGGTATATTAACTCCTATACTGGCGAACCATCCTACCAATCGGTCAGAAAAGTTTTCCGTAGCGACAGCACTGCTTAAAAGATTGACCAAAGTAATACCAACCTGAATGGTTGCAAGAAAACCTGCGGGCTGTTCCGTGAGCTTGGTAAGGCGTAAGGCACGCTTATCCCCGGCAGCAGAGAGTTTTGCCAGCTTGTTATCATTCATAGTGATAACGGCAATTTCTGCACAGGCAAAAATTGCATTGAGACATATAAATATGAGTTGGAGCAAAAGCAACCAGAATAAAGGACTATCCGACAAAATAATAACCTCCTAAAATTTTGTTCAATAAAATGTTTACAGTGACTCTAAGATATTAGGCTACCGCAATAAAAAAACACATAGAAATAGGGACAATACAAGATTGCCCTCTGCTATGTGTATTAAAAACTTGCTTGGGGATTTATTAGAATCTATTTTTTTACATCGTCGATTAGGCGGCTCTGCTTCAGGGCCGGAAGAATCATCCACTACAAGTACACCATCCTTTCAAAAATTATTATAACGGAATTTTTAGCCTTAGTCAAGTATTCAAGAAGCCGATCCCGTCGTAAAGAATATATTCTCCCTCCATACCGTAAGGGATATGAATGACCGTTTTTACGATGCCAACTGCCGTGCAAACATGGGGAAACTATTAGGTTAACGCTATATGAAAAAACTGAAAATGAAGAATCAAGGAAAAATTTAAGGCTTTTATACAACACAAAAAACAACACAATTCAAAAAACCCCTGAAAATTCAGGGGTTTTATAGTCGAGGCGACGGGACTCGAACCCACGGCCTCTGCGTCCCGAACGCAGCGCTCTACCAAACTGAGCCACGCCTCGATAAACATATTATATGGTTTTTCACCATACATAGTGCCTGTCAGCCAAGCACTGCATTAGATATTATCTAATAAAAGAGCCAAAAAGTCAACTATATTTTTCATATTTTTTTCTTATTTTGAAATTCAGTTATTTTATCTTCTATCCTAAGGGATCCCTCTATAGGAATAGCGAAATCCCTTAAAAAATATACACCGTATTACGTCCCTTCTTCGCCTCGTACAAAGCATGATCCGCATTGATAAAAAGCCTTACCGCATCAATCTGCCCCATACATGCCGCCAATCCAAAGCTGGCTGTCAGTCTCAGTGTTGGATATTCCGGAAAGGTAACGGCATTCAGCTTCACCAGAATCTGCCTGCAGATAGCTTCTGCCTCCGCCATATCCAGGTTCCTGAATAACATGCAGAATTCATCGCCTCCATAACGGAACGGTATAAACCTCTTACTTTCCTCCTTCAGGATTTTTGCAAACTCTGCCAGGCAGAGGTCTCCTACATGATGTCCCCAGGTGTCATTGATATCCTTGAATTTATCAATGTCCACGATTGCCAGTATATATTTCCCGTCTGATACATTATCATCATCCACATCCTTTAACGCGGCATGCAGCGCCCTCCGGTTATATATACCGGTTAACTCATCTATGTGAAGGCTGTGCTGAAGCTGCTGCCGCTCTATTTCCTTCTGGATGCTGGCTGCATTTTTCTCCTTCTCAAACCGGATTGTAATCATGCAGGTCACAGAAAAAGCGATCAATACAAAAAGAGCAATTATAAACTCGCTGAACCGGTGGGTACTTTGAAAAATGCTGACCTTATCCAGATCCCACACAATAAACAGCTCCGAAAAAACCATAGCCAGGATACCTGCCAATGCAGTGGTACCGGTCACCCGGTAGTTTGCATATACCGTCGTCAGCATAATCGCTATCGCAAAAATATAGTAAGTAGCCTCGAATGCACTATGTGCAGTAAAAAATATGAAACAGCTGCCAACAAAGATAAGGGAGATAGAATAAATCTTCACTTTCTGAGAACAGCGCTTTGACCGCATGATTATTGTATCAGCTATAATGAGCAGGAGGTTAAGGCTTCCGGGAACAACCATGAACTTCCAGAAAAATCTTCCCGGAGTAGTTGACAGCATATCGGAGTTTACCAGATAAATCCCCATGGCACATTCCACAAGGAACGCAAATACAGCCAGCATAATTGATGTTTTATAATGCAGCTGCAGCCAATTTGCGTCAATCCTTATATATTCCCTCTCTATCTCATCAATATGCATATCTTTTATGTCCTCTTTATTTGTCTTTAACACTGGATATATCACACCTTTTTCTCCTGCTGTAGACCATATTTCCGCCATTAGGTAAATTTAAGTCCCCTTTTAATAAAAAGAGGGATACCTCCTCGTAATAAAACCATATCGTATCCTAATAACATTATATTAATCCCTATATACATTTTCAATATAAAAATTTTTTGGTATACTTAATAGAAATCTGACGATAACTATAAGGACAGATCGAATATTAAACTGCTTTAGCGAGGTGAGCCTTTGATGAAATATTTAAATTTTTTATTATTTTTAGTAATTATTGCTCTTTTCATAAGTGGCTGTAGCAGCCGGAAAGATAATAATTCCTCTCCTACGGGAGAACCGGAGCCCTCAATTGGAGCCTCCCCTTCCACCAATTCCCCGACAGACATACCAACAAGGCTGCCGTCACTGACAACCACTCCTGCTCCAACAGAGCCTTCCATTACCGGAAGCATTACTCCCAGCTCCGAATATGGACAAGCAGCATTGCAATTATTAAACCAGATGAGCCTGGAGGAAAAGGTCGGGCAAATGTTTTTTGTACGCTATAATAGGGAGACTGCCCTTGATGACCTGGAAAAATACCATTTAGGAGGCTTTATCCTATTCTCGGATGCTTTTTCGGATCAGACCAGGTCAGGCATAAAAGATATTTTAGCAGGCTACCAGTCCTCCGCTGACATCCCCCTGCTCATTGGAGTGGATGAAGAAGGCGGCACTGTTAACCGGGTCAGTAAATACAGCGCCTTCCGAAAGACACCCTTTAAGTCCCCCCAGGAGCTATACCAGCTGGGCGGCTTTGAGCTTATTGTTAAGGATACCATAGAAAAGGCAACTCTGCTGAAAAGCCTGGGCATCAATGTAAATCTGGCTCCCGTATGCGATGTCTCCACGGATCCTAAGGATTTTATCTACAAACGCGCCTTTGGACAGGATGCCAGGAAAACCTCCGAGTATGTACAGACAGTCGTTTCCACAATGGACAGTCAGGACATCGGAAGCACCCTAAAGCATTTCCCGGGCTATGGAAACAATGTCGATACCCATACCGGAATCGCAATTGATGAAAGAAAAGAAGAAGAATTCTACGGGAGTGACTTCCTCCCCTTTGAAGCCGGCATAAAAGCTGGGGCAGGGAGCATTCTTGTATCCCATAATATTGTGAAAGCCTTTGACGAAAAGTATCCTGCCTCCCTATCGCCAAAGGTTCACACCATCCTAAGAAATGATTTGAAATTTAACGGCGTAATCATGACCGATGATCTTAGCATGGACGCCATAAAAGAATATACAAACAATGAAGATGCCGCCGTATTAGCCGTATCGGCAGGGAATGACCTGCTCATTGCTTCTGACTATGGGGTTCAGATCCCGGCAGTAATTGCGGCCGCAGAGGACGGAACGCTCCCCATCGAAAGCATCGATGCCGCCGTACTGCGGATCCTTGAATGGAAGTTCACTCTGGGGCTGATCAGCAGATAGCTTATGTAGTAAGCAAAAGGGAGATTCGATCGCCCCAACATTATCACCGCTTAATTCTTACCCATGGATCTGACAATGGATATCCCGTACAATTAGTCATGGCGCTCTTCCGCATTTCCAAAGGTCTCACAAAATCTTCCCGCAAATGCCGGCGGTTCCCCTGCAGCATACAGATGCGAAATATCCCCAAAGGAGCCCATGCGGAAGCAAGCGGTTCCTTCCCGGCGTTCTTCCGTAATAAGGGTCGTCACCGAGGAAGGAGCCGCACAAAACCCATGCCATAAGATCATGGGCGAAATGCCAAGTAAATGCCCCAGCATCATGCATTCCACTCCGAAGTGGCAGAACAAAATAATGGTGTCATTGTTGGGTCTGACTGCACGGTATAGGTTTCCCTCACGCTCATATCCATGCTCCTTCAACAGCTCATCAAGGCCGGAACATACGAACCTGGCTTCTTCAAGAACTTCTCCTGACTGCATTGCCGGAACTGTATGCCAGAGATTCTTATCATAAAACTCATCTACCTGGGTCCAATCAGCCGGAAGCCAGTCCCAGGTGATCCGCTTCTTTCCCGTTACTGCGTCAATAATCGGAGCATGAAATTCCCTTAACCATGGCAGAACCTCCGCTTCCCGGTTCATCTTTTTCAACGTAACGGATGCGGTGTCCTTCGCTCTGCCCAGTGGTGATACATAAAATGCCTTCACATCCAGTTTAGATATCCTATCAGATAAAAATTCAGCTTCTTTCCACCCTTTCACAGTAAGGGAATCAATAGAATAGTCCGGGTCTGCGTGGCGGATAATCATAAGTTTCATTTGCGGTACCTCATTTTCTTAATTGCTTTTATCGTTTTATTCATCGTAGCCAACCATCTTTATATCTTATATACCTTAAACCACGGTGTCAAGACTTTGATGATTTTTAAAGCAATATTTATGGCAATGAGGATGACGGATAACTATTCCTACTGCAGCAAAAATACTCTGGGCTCATAGGCCTTTAATTCCAGATCTCCCTTTATCATCTCCCCGGTCTTCAAATCCGTCGCAGGCTGCTTCAAGGAAATCCCTACAGCCTTATGTGCAAAGTTCAATACGAACAGATAGGTCTTCCCATCCTTCTTGCGTACACTTAACTCGCACTCCTCCGGTAAGTGAACCACAGCTTCATAAGGGGAGAGCACATTGACATAATCCAGGATCACCTTTGCATTCTCCCTGGTAAAGGTAGCACCAAAATACAATACCTTTCCTTTTCCAAAAGCACGCTCCACAAAGGCCGGCTTTCCGTCATAATAATTTCCTTCGTAAGTGCCAAGTACCTTTACATCCGCCTTTACCACCTCCAGGATGTCGTTAAAAACAGGTGCTTCTATTCTCTTTCCTCCGAAATCAATGAACATCTCCTCATCCCCAGGGCCAACAAAGGTAAAATCCGACACGGTGGCCCCCACCAGATCCGCTGCCAGTCCCGGCATCGCCGTCATAGGGCACTGGCCGCTTTCGTCCTTTTGCCCTGTCCGGCAGCCCAGGACCAGACAGCCGCCCTGTTCCACATAAGCTGTTAAAAGCTCCATCTTCCTCTCCGACAGGATCAGGGAATGGGGATAAAACAACACCGGATACGCAGCCAGCTCCTCCACTCCACTATCCTCCTGCAGATAAACATAATCCATAGGCGTGTGGGTCAGCTGGGAAGCGATGAAAAGCTCCGTATAGCTGGCCTGATCCAGCCTTCCATGCCATCTATCCAGCTGTGCATCAAATATATTGCTGTAATCCTTTAAAACGCCCACCTTCGCCACATATTCCGCTCCTGTAACAGGCGCCAGCTTCTCGGTCCAGCCATGGATTTCCTTTATCTCTGCAAGCTTCCTGTTATCCCGGTTATCATAATCCAGAATGCCATGCCAGTAAATCTCCGTACCCATGGTACAGGTCCTCCAACGGAAAAAGCTGACGTAATCTGCCCCGTGGGCTATGCTCTGCATTGCCCAGAGGGTCATCTGCCCAGGCTTTGGTGCCGGCGCTTCCATTCTGGTGTTCCAGCCGTTAGCTCCCGACTGCTGCTCCATGATTCCGAAATGAGGGCAGATGGAGCGTACCTCCGCAAGGTTGTTGCTCCACTTCCGGTCGTTTAATTTCTTATTATTCTTCGGATCCTCACCCAGGCAATAGGCAAAATTAGGGTAAGAATCATAGGTATAGACATCCAGGCATTCCTTTTCCATCCGGTGGTTATCCAGGTTGGGGAACATGCCGTTGGTGGTTATGAATACTCCAGGAGCTATGTATTTCCTTAAAATATCGCTCTGCATTTTGCAGAAGCGGATGGCACTTTCCGATATGAATCTGGTATAATCCAGCACCTCATGGGGATTGGTAGAGTCACTGATGGTATGCCTTGGCACATATACCTCTTCCCAGGCGGTATAGGTCTGGTTCCAGAAAACAGCGCCCCAGGCCTTGTTTAATGCCTCCAGGGTCTTATATTTCTCCTGCAGGAATTTCCGGAAGGCCAGGGTATCGCTTTCAGAATAAAACTCCGCCATCTCACAGTTGATCTCATTATCGATCTGCCAGCCGCATATGCTCGGATGCATCCCATAATGCCTGCCCAGCTTCTCTACAAGCCGTGAACACAATTCCTGGTATTTCGGCTAGTTATAGTTATAATGTCTTCTGGCTCCATGGCGCAGGACAATCCCATCCTTTGTCTGATTAAGTACCTCTGGATATTTTTCCGTCAGCCAGGCAGGAGGTGTCGCCGTCGGTGTTCCAAAGATCACCTTCATTCCCGTTTCCTTTGCCGTCTCCATAAAGCTGTCAAAGAATTCAAAGGTAAAATTCCCTTCCGTGGGCTCGAACTTACTCCAGGCAAATTCCGCAATGCGGACAGTCCTTATACCGGCAGCAAGCATCCGGCTTAAATCCTCCTTCCACAGCTCACGGCTCCAGTGCTCCGGATAATAACAAACACCCAGTGATAGCTTCTCCCACTGATAATTCTGTTTTCTGTTCATTGTCCTTCTCCCTTTCTGTTATAGATTGTTTTGTTTATGGTCTGCCTCCAGGGGAATGTTAAAGCTCACCTTCATCCCTTGGTCCTTCTGGCTCTCTATGGAAAATCCGCAGATATCACCGTAATAAAGGAGCAGCCTGCGGTAAACATTCTTTATCCCAATAGAGCTCCTATCCTTTTCCACCTGGCACTGCCGCTGGAGGATCCGTAATTCCTTCTCCCCCATACCGATACCGTCGTCCAAAATGCAAAAGCTCAGCATCCCGGAAATAATCCGGATACGTATGAGCAGGTGTCCTGCCCCAAGCTTAGGCTCCAGGCCGTGGATAATGGCATTTTCAATGAGGGGCTGGAGGATAAAATTAGGCAGGACGTATTCCAGCGCGTCCTCGTCCACCTGGTAGGTCACCTGGATCTTATCCCCAAACCGGTAGCCCTGGATGAAAAGATAATTCCTTACGCTTTCCAGCTCCTGCCGTACCGTAATAATGCTTTCACTCTTAATCATGGCACGGAGCAGGTTCCCAAGGGCAATGGCTATCTCTGAAACATCCTGGTTGCCTGCCATGGTTCCCAGCCAGCTTATGGTATCCAGCGTGTTATATAAAAAATGTGGGTTAATCTGCATCTTTAAAAATTCAATCTCTGCCTGCTTCTGGCTGATCTCCATATTCAATATCCGCTCCACCAGCTCTTCAATATTGCCGGCCATGGAATTATATTCCCTGCTGATCTGGCCGATCTCATCCCTTGAGGTTATTTCCACCCGCTGTGAGAAATCCCCCCGGCCAAAGAGCTTCATGCTCTCCAGCAGACGTTTCGTGGGCTTGGTAATCCGGTCGGCAAAAACAACACTTCCCAGAAAGGCCAGCAAAATAGCTGTCACACAGATAATCAGGGTGATGTGGGTAAACTGGTGGATATCCCTGTCAAATTCATTCACCGGTATGGTTGTGACCATCTGCCAGCCGTTGCTCATGACCTTTCCCTTATAATAGTAGGCATTTTCCGAGTCAATGGCGTTATAATAGGTATTTCTGGAGGTTTTTATGGTGCCTATGTCCAGGGGGAATTTACTACCGATATACTTGGGGTTATTGCTGCATACGATGCTCCCCTTCTCATCTACCACATAGGAACCACTGGTATAGGAGGTTGAGGTATCGGAGATAATATCCCCAAAATATTCAGCCTCCAGGACGATATTGA
>JARKQP010000492.1 GCA_029974875.1 Mobilitalea sp. | reverse complement strand
TTACAAGAATTTGTCTATTTAGTAGCGCCTGTTTAAATTAGGCAGTGGGGGTACCTGTTATCCCTGGTCCAACCTGATATCCAGGAATACATTTCCTATGGAGTTAGAAATACAGCAGGCCGTACGCAGGGAATATTCCTTCGTGTCATCCGGCTTACGCAGTACCGGAGGCAGGATGTCACATTTCAGGTCATTTCCTGCAAGCAGAGTAAGTACATTACCGCTGATAATATTTGCAATTTCTGAGACGGCCGAGGTCACAAAATCATCCACTGAATCCATCTCCATACCGCTCATGATATTTACCATGCTAAGGGAGGTCGTATGTGGGAAACGGTAGATTACTTCACCCTTAAGGTCACCGACCACACCTATGGAAATGTCCAGCTCATTCTCGCACTCAAAGTCTTTTGCCGGCTGGGCCGAGATATCGGACAAATCTAACATCATCCGAAATACATTACCGGTTGCCTTCAAAAAGGATGCATAAAGACTAGTTGTTATTGTCATTGCCAGCTACCCCCTTTTCTATTGCATAGTCAGCAATGCGCTGATCCTCCGCCGCAACATGGTTAATCAGCCAGGCCAAAAGCTTGCCGCCAAACTGCTGCATCAGCTTCTCGTCAAAACCGCTCTTCTCATATTCGGCAGATACCTGCAGCACATAATCCACCATGTCACTATGTATCTTTTTGTGTGCCTCATAGCCGGGATAACCGATTCTTTGCTGGTATTCCTCTTCATCACGGAAATGCTCTACCACATATCCCTTCATAAATTCCAGGGTTTCATTGACCTGCTGCACCTTCTCATCCCAGGAGGCAGAGGAACGGAGGGTCTGCATAAAGGCATCCACCCGCTGAAATAACTCCTTATGCTGTTCATCCACTAAAGAAACGCCCAGCTCGTACTTGTCCTTCCAAAGCATAATCTTTTATCCTTTCTTCATTTAGTCCCAGTACACAGTAAATTGTTCAGGTTTGCAGGGTACCAGTTGGATTTAGGTATATTATACCAGCTAATTTTGTCGAATTTCAAGTTAAATTTTGTTAAACTATATATTTTCCAGAAAGCGCCCCAGCGCTTTCCCCGGCAGACCCGGGGTCAGAGCATTACCTGATCCCTCCCGTTATTTTTTGCCTCGTACAATTTGGAATCCGCCCTGCTGATTATCCTCTCAACAGTCAGGGTCTCCTTTGCAAAATCAACGCAGTCTGAGATCCCGCAGCTAAAGGTATAGGAAATTTTGTGGTCTTTATAGGAAAGCCGGCTTCCCCTCACCGCTTCCATGATCCGGCTGATGATTTCCCTTGTCTGCACCTTATCGGCATCCATGCTTACAAGTATAAATTCCTCACCCCCGAAGCGTCCAAAAATATCCGAAGTCCTGATCCTGGAGCTAACCAGCCTTGTAAACCCGATCAATACCGCATCCCCACCCTGGTGGCCATATTGGTCATTAACACGCTTAAAATGGTCCAAATCCATAATAGACACAGAAAATATTTTTCCCTGTTCCAGGTAGTCCTTCAAGGCCTGGTCCAGCCGGTTAAAAATATACCTGCGGCAAAAGATCTGGGTAAGAGGATCCCTGTTTGACAGATCGATCATCTTTTCCTCCATCACCTTCCGCTTGGATATATCGCTGATTACGGTAATGATGATCTCACGCCCGTTGATGGCCATGGCATCGGCAGAAAACACACCGGTTATGACCTCTCCGTCCTTTTTCAAAAATTCAACCTCAAAATCACGGACCGTCCCGTCACGCTTAATTAAACCGACATATTTCCCTCTTTCCTCCGGGTTCTTCCAAAACTGGATCTCCTTTGTGGTTTTTCCGATAATCTTTTCGTCATCGTAGCCCAGCAAGGTCATGAATTCCTTGTTGACCTCCAGTATTTCGCCCTCCTTTAAGCTGGTCAGCATAATCGCATTGGGGGACTCATGGAAGAGCTTCAGATATTTTTCAGCCTGGTTTTTAAATTCCTCATTCAGCCGTTTGTCAAGGGACAGGAAAATGCTGAAGGCGGAGGCAACGACCAAAACCAAAAGTATGATAAGTCCTAATTTCTCCGTCCAGCCGGATTGAAAATAATCGGCATCATGTTGCCCGCCCCGGGTCATAAAAGATTCCAGGATTCTTGCACTGTTTAATAATGCGAGCAAAATATTGACATAAACCAAGGGTCTGGCATAACTGGCAACTGCCGCTTCCCTTCTGCCGAGCATCAGGCGGAAGCTTCTTATATTTATCATAAGCCAAAAAAAGGCTATAAGGAATTTCCTGACGGTCAAATCCGGCCAAATAAAGAGGAAGCAGCCATGCAGAACCGTGAAGCACAGGAAAAACAGTATATGGTTTCTCAAGTTGGGCTTCTTACCAAAATAATATTCCAGCCCCATATACCCCAGTATAACCCCCACTGCACCCAGGGTATTTGCCAGTCCAATGGATATCCAGTCGGGAATCAGGTTTCTGAAGGAGATGAGGATCTGCCCCACAACCTGGAACGAAAAATTCGCAACCCAAAACACTACTCCCGGATATTTCAGGTGGTTCTGCTTCCATAAATAGACCAAAAACAGTGTACAGCAGCTGTCAATCATTATCAATGAAAAAAATATAGTGCGCATGTCAACCAGGTCAATCATATCAGTTATACTCATCCGGTCTCCTCCCGATTCAATATCCTATGCAGGTAATTACAAAACCAGGTACCTGCCGCTATTTTTCATGGATTGGTACAGCTTGCCCATTATACCTTGAATCTGCTTACCATCCCCTGCAGCTCCATCGTAATGCTTGCCAGATTACTGCTTAGATTAGCAATTTCCTCCATGGAGGCGGTCTCCTCCTGGGTAGAAGCGGAAGCCTCCTGGGAGGATGCAGCGTTTTCTTCTGCTATGGCGGACAGGTTCTGGACCGTGTCAAATACCTCATCCTTTCTTTCCTTTATCATGTTACTGGACTGGGCCAGCCCCTGGACTGCCTTCTTCGCGTTATCGATGGCCGCCGCAATTTCATGGAAGCTTCTCTCCGTCAGGTCCACATTTTCCGACTGCTCCTGGCCAATACGCTCTGCCTCCTTCATTTTATCCACGGCAGTGCTCATATCCTCCAGCAGAGTATGCAATATTTCATTAATATCCGCTGAGGATTTCGCGGATTGCTCCGCCAGCTTCCCGATCTCCGAGGCTACGACGGCAAAGCCCTTTCCCTGCTCTCCTGCCCGCGCCGCTTCGATTGCTGCATTTAAGGCTAACAGGTTTGTCTGGGAAGCAACTGAGGAGATAAAGTTGCTTGCTTCACTGATTTTTTCCGAGCTAGTGTAGGTCTTTTGCATACTTTGGTCAACAATCCCAATCGCCTCACTGTTTGCCTTTGATTTCTCCGTCAGGGTGTTAACGGTCTTTAATCCCCTGCCGACTAAGGTCTCCACATGCTCATGCTCTCCCAGGAGCTTCCCAATGCTCGCCTTGTCCTCGTCAATGATTTCTCCCAGCTCCATCAGGCTGCGTGTGCTTGACTCCGTGCTGGCAGCCTGCTCCGCGGCTCCCCTCGCAATCTCATAGATGGTCTGTGCCACCTCCTGGGCTGCAGTAGAGGATTGCTTTGAGGTAGCTGACAGCTCCTCCGCCGTTGTACTTACCTGCTCCACTACCTCTGTCGTTGCCACCAGCAGGCTTCTCACATGCTCTCCCATGGATTCGAGGGAGTTTGTCATAACCCCAATTTCATCCTTCCTCTTTTTGTAGTTCAGGTATCCGACCTTAGCGTCATCCCTGAAATCCAGCTCCGCCTGCTTCTTGATTACAGCGGTCAATGCAACAATCGGTCTGGATATCATTCCTCCCGTCCACAGGGATACCAGGGAAGTAAACACCAACTCAATGATCAGCAGGACAACAAATAGAACCGCCATCTCTCTTGAGGATTTTGTAAATACTATATCTGAAATTGCTATTCCAAATTTCCACCCCGTTGTCTTTATAGTTGTTAAGGCAAACTGTCTTGCAGCTCCGTCATAATCCTTTACCTTTACCAGCTCTCCTTTTTCCACGCTCTTTTGGAGCTTTTCACTGCTTACCGGAAGGATATCCTTAAGGTTTGTAACCTTATCCTCCTGCGGAACGTACTCCGGCTCAATATGCATAATCACATTGTCCTGGCTGTCCACCAAAAAAGCATAGCTGTCCTTTACCTCTATGGTGTTTTGTAAAATCTCATTCAGGGTGTTTAAGTTAACATCCATGCTTACAACACCGACCAGCTTCCCATCCAGGACAACAGGCCGTGAGATGAAAATAACCATCTGCTTCGTAGCCAAATCAAAATAGGGCGAACCATAATACAATCCGTCCGCCGATACAGCTCCTTGGTACCAGCCCCTTGTGGTGCAGTCATAATCAGCATCCGGCTGCCATCCGGAACCATCCAGGAAGCTTTTATCGGCAAAGCCCATATAAACATCCGTAGTGTAGGGATTAGATTCCATCTTTTGCTGCAGATAAGACAATATCCTGTTTTTATCAAGCTCCCCCTGACTGATAATACTGTCCACTACCTCAAATACGATCTGCCCCTGTGCCATCAGCCAGCCATCGATTTCTGCCACACTTTTTTCGGAAAGAGTGGTATAAATCATATTGCTGTCTGCGGTAAAGCTCCGGCTGGCTAAGATGTTGATTGCTCCAAAGCTGGTCGCCAATACGACATAATTCACAAGGAGGTAGATGAGTACAATCCTTGCCTTCATGCTCCTCCTTATCAAGCCTATTTTCTTTTTCTTCCCGTTACTCCCTTTCGTTTTACTCCCTTTCATCTTCTATCCTTCCTTTGTTTAATATTTATCATAACCTTCCTTATTATGTCAAAGTCCCCGGAACTCATATATCGGAAGAAATAATACCATCCATCCCTATTCTTGGCCGGCCACCCCTATCATACTTACCATGCCTGCCGTACTTGCTACGCTTGCCTTACTCGCTATGCTTGCCATATTTGCTATACTTACCATATTTGCCACGCTTACCATACCTTTACTGCTTTAGCATATTTTACATGTCTTTCTGCCGGAATTCAACTAAAATCGACATAAAATCTGCAATTATTCTGCTGTCCTTTTACCCATCCATATAATAATTTTTGCTGCCCCATCAATCTGCGTAACACTTTTATTTTTACTACATATTTTTGTTAGTGTAGGTTAAAATTTTTAAACGCCGCTAACTTAACGAAAGAAAAATAAGTTATCGCGAGTTTATATGGGAGGTTATAATGAAGGAATTTCTGATTCCGCTAAGCCGGTTGCCGATAGGCAAAAAAGCAAGGGTTAAAAGCCTTACCTCAAAGGGTATCAGCCGCAGAAGGCTGCTGGATCTCGGTTTAATTTCTGATACCGAGGTTGAAGCGCTGCAAAAAAGCCCTTCCGGAGACCCGGTAGCATACCAGATCAGGGGCGCGGTCATCGCACTGCGCACAGAAGAATCCTCGAAAATTCTGGTTGAGGTTTTATAGGCAGCTTTCGAAATATATCCATGGGCGCCTCTGGCTGCCCATGGTCCATATATTCCATCCTTTTTAATTTTATAGCAGGAGGTAAGTAAAAAAAATGGGGCTGACTAGCCAATCTACAGGAGCTGGCATTTTAGGGAATGAACTTAAGCTGGAGCATACCTTTGAGGAAAAGGTAATAGCACTTGGCGGTAATCCCAATGTAGGAAAAAGTACTGTATTTAACGGCCTGACAGGCATGAACCAACACACCGGCAACTGGCCCGGCAAGACAGTAGCTAATGCCCAGGGAAAATGCCGGCACAGGGACACTGATTTTATCCTGGTAGACATACCGGGTACTTATTCCCTTATGTCCAATTCAGAGGAAGAAGAAATTGCCCGGGATTTTATTTGCTTTGGAAATCCTGATACCACAGTAATCGTAACAGATGCGACCTGTCTGGAACGGAACTTAAACCTGGTGCTGCAAACCCTTGAAATAACACCGGAGGTAGTGGTCTGCGTCAATCTGCTGGATGAAGCAAAGAAGAAAAAGATTAATATTAACCTGCCTCAGCTCTCCGGCCTGCTGGGGGTTCCGGTCATCGGAACCAGTGCAAGGAGCAACCAGGGACTTACTGCCCTTATGGATGCAGTATATGATGTTACGAATAGTACAAAAAGGAACCATCCCATGAACATCACCTATGAGGACGCAATTGAGGAGGCAATTACCCTGCTGGAGCCTTCCGTAAAACAGCTTCTGGTGAATAGGCTTAACAGCCGCTGGGTTACCTTAAAGCTGTTAGACGGGGACAACACCATAATCTCTGCGCTAAACAAATACCTGGAGCTTGACCTTATGTCCTCCGAAAGTATTTTATCTAAGCTGGAGGAAGCAAAGGCCATATTAGAGGAAGCCGGCATTGACCAGGAGCACCTGGGCGACAGGCTCGTGTCCCAAATCGTCACTACCGCCGACAGCATCGCAAAACAGGTTGTTACTTATATGAAGGAGGAATACAACCGGATGGACCGGAGCATCGACCGGATCCTGACCTCGAAGCTTTTTGGGATCCCTCTTATGATAGGTCTTCTGGGTGTCATATTCTGGCTGACAATTGCAGGGGCAAATTATCCTTCCGCTATGCTTACCGATTTTCTTTTCTGGATAGAAAGCCGCCTTACGGTATTTTGCCAATGGGCCGGAATTCCTTCCTGGATACACGGACTGTTTGTTACGGGTATCTTCCGTACCCTGGCCTGGGTTATTTCTGTCATGCTTCCACCCATGGCCATATTCTTTCCTCTCTTTACCCTTTTGGAGGATCTGGGATACCTGCCCAGAGTAGCCTTTAATCTGGATAACTATTTTAAGAAGGCGTGCGCCCATGGAAAGCAGGCTCTTACTATGTGTATGGGCTTTGGCTGCAATGCTGCCGGTATTATCGGATGCCGTATCATAGACTCTCCCAGGGAAAAGCTGATTGCAATGATAACCAATAATTTTGTACCCTGCAATGGACGGTTCCCCACCCTCATTGCCATTATAACCATGTTCTTTATAGGAACCGCTGCCGGGGCATTTCAGTCCGTGCTATCTGCGTTGATGCTGACCGGGGTCATCGTATTGGGTGTAATAATGACCCTGCTGATCTCTAAATTACTGTCCAAGACCATCCTAAAGGGACTTCCCTCCTCCTTTACCCTGGAGCTCCCTCCCTACCGCAGACCCCAGGTTGGAAAGGTCATTGTCAGATCCATTTTTGACAGGACCCTGTTCGTCCTCATGCGTGCAATCATCGTTGCCGCACCTGCCGGAGCCATCCTCTGGCTTATGGCCAATCTCCGGGTAGGGGATCTTAGCCTGCTGTCCCATTGTGCTACTTTTCTGGATCCTTTCGCCAGGCTGATCGGGCTGGACGGTTATATCCTCATGGCCTTCATCCTCGGCTTTCCGGCCAATGAGATTGTTGTGCCCATCATCATCATGAGCTATATGGCTGCGGGGAGTATGATGGAATTAGATGACCTGTCACAGTTAAGGCAGCTGTTGGTTTCCCATGGCTGGACCTGGCTCACAGCCGTATGCACCATGCTGTTTTCCCTGATGCATTGGCCCTGCGGCACTACCTGCCTGACCATAAAGAAGGAATCCGGCAGCTGGAAGTGGACCGCTGTTTCCTTTCTGATACCAACCCTGTCGGGCATCCTTATCTGCTTTATCATAGCAAATACAGTACGGCTATTTGGCTTGGTTTAATACTACTGAAATCTTCATCCTATAACAGGAGGGTATCCCTGGTCACCTCGCGACTGTTGGGATACCCCCTTGGTTATAAGAAATTCTATATGTCTTTAAAAAGTCTATCCATCCCACATTTTAGCTTTTTCCTGCTGTCTTGTGGTCCTTCCTGCATTGTAACTTTCCATGCATTGTAGCTCTCCCTGCATTGTAGCTCTCCCTGCATTGTAGCTCTCCCTAAAAAAGCTTTTTTATTCCGCTTGGGCTTAAAAATATTACAGGAAGGGATCGGAGCAGGCTATGCCTCGCATGCATCAGCCTCTTTTTCTCTCCCTCCTTTTGGACAAGTTCCTTGGAGGACTGCTTCCCCTTATGGATTACCGGGGAGGTGTCAGCCACAATTGCCCTAAGTCCCGCCTTTTTAAGGTATAGCGCCAGGTTCAGCTCTTCCCCGTACAGAAAGGTCTTTGGATACAATTGATCATAAAACCGGAAGTATTCCTTTGTCAGCAAAAAGGCACAGCCCTGTATCTGGTAGAAGTCCCCTTCCTCCCCTCCAGAGCTTTTAAAACCGGAGTCTTTTGGCCCGGAGCTTATTGGTCCTCCCTTTCCTTTCTTTCCTAAATGCCCATATTTATCCAAAACAAGGATAGAAAGCTCATAAACCACCTTGACCAGCTTCCAGGACGGCCTGAAAAGGTTCCTTTGGAAAAATGGCAGCAAATCCTTCAAAAAGCTATCCGGCAGGCTCTTATAGAGGACATAGAACCAGGTAAAGGCAATTATACCGTATGGGTTGTTGGTATCAACCGATAGAGGCTGGGGATTGTTCTCCGCATCAAGGACGAAGGGGGATATTACGCCAATGCCCTTCCCCGCGGCAGCCAGCAGCTCCTGAAAAAGGTTAGCGCCAAAGACCACATCATTGTTGCAGACAAAGCAATGTTCCGCGCCAAGATGTGTCCTTGCATAACGGATGCCCGCATTGTTCCCCCTCGCAAAGCCAAGGTTCTTCTTAAGCTTCTTCAAGGTAACATGGGGTACTTTTCTAAAATGCTGTCTCAGTATCTCAAAGGAACCATCATTAGAACCATTGTCCACTACCACAATTTCATAGCCATCCCCCTGCTGCTTTAAAGCACTGTTAACACAGGCTATGGTCTCCCCATAATTTTTATAATGCAATATGATAATACCTAATTTGGTAACTATAGGCCATTCCCCCTAATATTAAATTTTATATGGCATTCCATGTTCCAGCTTCCTTCCGGCCCTACTTATTTTCTAACTCTTAAAATCTTCATTCCCTTTTTAAACATGGACAAAAACAGCTCCTTTTCATATCCGTTAAACCCGAATTTCCAGAACAGCGCCAGATAGATCAAAACCATGGCCATGCCCTTTGCCAGAAATAAAAGGATGCTTCCTCCCGGCAGCAGTGCTATAAGCGCTGCCGCAAGCAGTGAGGATAGCAGGCAGCCTCCCAGCTTTCCAAAGCATTCCCTAAAAAAACGGAATACATTAATATTCAGCTTGCGGTGATAGATTACGTTCATGGCAGCGGTCCGGAACAAATAAGCACTGCAGACGGATACCGCTGCACCTACCTCCTGGAATTCCCTGGTCAATAGAACGGACAAAAGAATGTTAATCACAGCCATTAAAACATAGACACCGGATTGGAGCTTAACCTTTCCGTCGGCAATGACGGTGAGGCTGGCAATGTGCTGGGGAAGCTCAAAGATGCTTGGCAATATCAGAAGAAGGATGCAAATATAGGCCCTCTGAAAGCCATTGCCCAGCCACAGCCCGATAAAATCCCTTCCGACAGCCAAAAAGCCGGTGTAGATCAAGCCAATCAGAAAGAGCTGGATCCTCCCCACCTTAATCATCAGCGCAAGAAGGCTTTCATCCCTGTCCTTCTTGCCAATGATCCGGGATACCCTGGGCAGGAACAGCCCGTTGATGGCTGCGGCAAAGGTGAATACGATACCCTCAATGGTGGCGGAGGCGCTGAATACGGATATGCTTATGGCGCCGCAATAGATTGCGAGTATGCTGGGTATGATATTGTATATAAAGCGCTGGGCTATATTAATCACCGTGGACCAAAGGGAGAACTTAAATACCTCCGCATTGGCTTTTCCCCCTTTATAGCGGAAGTTTACCCTGATATGGGTTGTCTTTTTTACAAGGAAGAACTTTACCAGGATATTTATAGTTCCAGTCACTGCATTGACAAAGACCAGGGTATACAGGCCATAGCCAAGGCTTAATGCTCCAATGATAAAGCCCATATTCAGGATTTTATAGAAGAGCTCAGCGGCCTTTAGCTGCGCAAATTTCTCATAGGCAGTGAGGATCCCGTTCAAGGTGCCAAAGGGAAAGGATAGGAGGCTATAGACGGAGGAAATGACGAAGATAACCTTAAGCTTATCGATTTCCAACGGGGAAAGCTCCCGGTAAATGCTCCCTATGTGAAAATATACGACAGTCAGCACGACTGCTATTAAAATATCCAGCAGAAAAAACAGCTTATAGATAATGCCTAGAAGGTTATTCACTGCCTCCTCATTATTTTCAGAATTATACAGGGACAGAAAACGGGTAACCGCCGCACCCAGCCCAAAGTCCATGACAAGGATCCCAATGAGGGAGACGGAAAGGGTATACAGGCCGTAATTATCCTGTCACAGACTCCTGATCATCCAGGGTGTATAGATCAGTCCCGCCATAAGATTTATCCCGATGGTGATATAGCCCAGCACTGCGCCCGCCTTGATCTGTCTGGTGCTTTCCGCTTCTTTGATATCGCTCATAATCCACCCCCCACTGCTATTCTTTCTACTAATCAATTTTTACATGTGAAGCTGCTTTTCTTCACATTTTGAAGCTGCTTTTCTTCACATTTTAAAGCTGTCTTTTCTTCACATCTTGAAGCTGCCCTTTCTTCACGCCTTAAAGCTGCCTTTTCTTCACGCCTTGAAGCTGTCTTTTCTTCCGCATTATACTTTCCCCTGTACAGCAGCCGGGTTTACCCGTCAGTTCCTCTTTAACAGGCGCAGCAGGCTTTTTTTCAGCCCTTTGTAATCCCCATACTTCAGCCTCAGGAACAGGCTGGCGAACCTCCTGTAATACTGCACAAGGGGATGCCCCCTTCCCATGATCCGGTCAATCCGGTTCCTGAATTCTATATCCTCTATGACATAGGGAGGATGCTTTAAAGGAAAATCCAGCTCATATGCCTGCATGTGGAAAATCCTCCGGATTCCCTTAGGCAGCATCCGGATATCGGAAACAGAATGGGTAGAATCTGCCGTGATACCGATATTGGAGATCATATTTTTGGCAGGAACGATATTCAGCCTGTGGTTTAAGTGCATGCTGGTGCCAAGGACTGATTCATAATGAGCCTTTCCAGTACGCCTGTGGCGTTTCAGCTTGCTGATATGGAGCCCTCCATTTGAAAATGTGTCCATATAGGCTTTTAGCTGCAGCAGATTAAAGGAGTCCTTTAAAATCCCGTAGCTTCCGTCCCAGGTATCCACTACCCTCTTCCAGGATGCCCAGCCGCAGATGGAGCCGGAGGTAGTAAACAGATAATCGTAGGGAGTATACTCACATACACCGGTATTGTTCATGCCGCATATCATATTGATTCTTTCGTCGTCCTTATATTTTTCCAGCAGTTCCTTACAGAAGGGAAAGAAGCTTAAGGAGGGCACATCATCATCCTCCAGTACAATTCCTGCCGCTTCCGTCTGGAACATCCATTTCTGGGCAATATATTCCGACGGGTCACAGCCCACATTTTCCCTTTGGAAATAGGTATGTAGCTCGCATTTCCAATCCACGGCACTGGCAATTGCCCGGCATTTTATAATGCCGTCCATATCCTCCGGCCTATCCCTTCTGGGTCCATCCTGGTACAGATACAGCTTCGTAGGCCGGACTTCCTTTATGACCTCAAATACCCTTCCAAACTGCTCCGGCCTGGCAAAAAAAATCAATAACACCGCAATGTCTATCTTAGCCTCTTTCATAATTATGTCCATGCCCGTTCCAGGGGCATTGCCCATTCCATAGGTATTGCCTTATACCGCACAAATCGCCAGGAAAGTATCGGCATGGATCCGGTTCCCCTCCGTTCATTAATTTTAAATCAATAGAAAATCCATAGATAAGGAACAAGGTTCCCGTCTCTTAAGGTACGGTAAAGAAAGAACATCCCGAAAAACACAATGGAGCACAGTACCAGAAGCTTTCTCGTCCTCTCCCCCTCCTCCCCTTCCAGCTTCAGGGAAAGGATGCGGTCCAGCAATATGATGCTGGCGTACAGATAATAAAATGTGGGTCTTTCCGCAGTTCTTGTAAACATCCGGAATATCCACAGCAGGATTACTGCAAAATGCATGTTGAGAAAAAACAGGTTATCCTTATCTGCAGCCATCAGCTTCTCCCTGTAGACAATCCCCAGAAAGCCTATGACCAGAAGGATCAGCAGGAAGATTCCCCCGTTCCTCGTGCTTTCTATTACGTAATCATAATTCATCCAATCCGTTATCCATCCATAAATCCTTTGGAAAAACAACCCGATGATCCCATAAACGGACAGGATGACCAGGTGGTATTTTGCTTTCCAGGGAATCCGGCCAATGAAGAAAGCCGGCAGGAAAAATAAAGCTGACTTATGCAGGAAATAGGCCGCTCCCACGAGAAGCAAAAAGGGTATGATCTTCCGTTTTCTTGCTGCCTCATAAGCAAAGAGGCATACCGACATAGCCAGCACCTGCCGCAGGCCCGCCATGGAGAAAGCAAAAAGGCCAATGGTATAATAAAAATAGACCGCATATTTTTTATTACCAGCATAGCGTTTGATGAAAAAAAACAGGCTCAGGCATATGAATGCGGAGGTTACGGCAAAATAAAAGACGGTGCTGTAATGAAGCTCCCCAATTAATTTTGTCAGGACATAAAAGCCCACCTCCAGCTGTCTGTCCAGGTAAAATTGTATGCTCTTATTCGCAGAGTCCAGAAAATTAATGGCATATCTGCTGTAATCCCCGGATAGCGGTGCCTTCAAGGCCATAAGGAGAAAGATGGCAAAGCAGGAAATAAAAAGTGCAATATTATTTCCCTTCCCAACCACATATCCGGTATTATCCTCTTCCCTATTTATTTGTATCAATGCCAACGCGGCAAGAAATATTAATACCAAACCATATATAACCATTCTAGCTTCATCCTATTCTATTTTTTTTAAATCTATCTTATATTTCAGGAGAGCAGTTCCTCATAAGTACTGATATATTCCTGCCCACAGCGCTCCTTAGAAAAATGTTCCCTGGCATAGCTGACACAATGGCAGGAGTAATATTCCTTCCCCCTGCTCCTAACCTCCTGAAGGCTCTGAAAAACCCCCGTTAAGGTATGCTCCATTACCAAATGCCCGCAATCCTTCCCCAGCAATTCAGGCAATGCCGTAGAAGCAAAGGCTATGACCGGCGTCCCGCAGGCTAAGGCCTCGGCTACCGTCTTACCGAAGGATTCCTCCCTTGAGAGGGATATATACACATCACTGGCGCTATAAAGCCCTGCCAGTGCTTCGGTGCTGTCCGTGGCAGGTATTACCCGCAGGTTGCCCGGCATTTTTATTCCAGGCTCCACAGCCCCCACCAGCAGGATAATGCACTCCTTTTCTGCCTCTCCCTTGCCCAGCCTCCTTTCCTGCTCCATTTCCAGGTGTTCCGCTAATTTCAGGAAGCCCTTAAGCCCTTTGGCATTACCCCAGATTGAGGAGACGGACAGGATTACGAATTTCCCCTCCAGCCCCAGCTCCTTGCGCAGGCTTGTTGTTTCCCTGGGCTTGAATACCTCCAGGTCGATCCCGTTATAAATCCTCTTGATAATAAATGCATCCTTTAAGAAGGATTCCCTGGCCTGGGCCGTGATCCATTCCGACACTCCAACGACAGCAAGCCTGTTAAGCCCTGTAAAATACTTCTTTTTATCCTCCCACATCTTACTGCAGCGGTCAAAGAACCAGGAGGGAGGGGTGTTTCTGTTATTGGGGCATCTGCTGCAGCCGTCACGCCACTGATAGCACCGGTTCACCGTATAATGGGTGCACCTTCCGGTGTAAAACCAGCAGTCGTGAAGTATGATAAGGACAGGAATATCCTGATCGGCAAGGTACTTTAAAAGCATATTCAGATTCAGATAATTCCCATGGACATTTCCAAGCTGTACAACATCCGGCTTCTGGCGGCCGATGTAACGGACCAGCTTTCTTGTAGCTCCACGGGAAAAATATCCCTGAAGCCCAAAGATCCGGGATCCCAGGGCGTGGAGCTTCCTGCCCAATGCAGAGCCGATGACGTAATACTGCTCCTGTTCTCCTGATTTCTTTTTCCCTCTCCCAGCCTCCTGTTTCCCGTAGGCATAGGCAACCAGGCAGCTGTGCCCCTGCTGCTTTAAACGGGTCTGGATCTCCTTTACTGTCCTTCCGGTACTTAGGATACCGTAAACCTCGTTGATAAGAAGTATCTTCATGCCTGATTAAGCTCCCCCTTCCCTATTCTTTCTTTGCCAAAGGAGGTACTGGACAGGAGTAGGTATCCGGATGCAGCCTGTCAAAGACCTCATTTGCCCAAATCAAGGTATGCAGATCCGTGTCACCAATATTAATGAGGTTATGGGTATATCCCGGCGGTATTTCGATAATCTGGGGCTTATCAGCAGAAAGTACGTATTCCTTCACCTCGTCGGTGCCAATCCTTCTCATCTGTATCTTCGCTTCACCTGCAATTACAAAAAACCGTTCACATTTGCTGTTGTGGTAATGCTCCCCCTTTTTTATGCCGGGCTTTGTGACATTAAGCGAGAACTGCCCCCTGCCGTCAGTCCTAAAAACCTCCGTAAAGCTTCCCCTGTCATCCCTATGACTTTCTACGGGCAGCATAAGCTGATCCTGGGGCAGGTAGCTTAAATAGGTGCTGTAGAGCTTCTTAACGAAGGGATCCTTCATATCAGGGATATATAATTCCTCCCTGGCCTTCTTAAATCCCCTGAGGATGCCGGCAAGCTCCTGTACGGATACCTGGTAGCAATACTCCTCCTTCAGTCTGTAATACCCATCCCCACAGGGAGGCACCTCCTCCTTCAAATGCCTTAAAAAGTCCTCTATCACATCATCGATATAATAAAAATTCATCACGGTATCCGAATTGTGGATTTTTATTTCCATGTTCCTGGATATGTTATGGCAAAAGGTCGCAACCACGGAATAGGTGTAGGGTTTCGCCCATTTGCCAAAGGTATTGGTAAGGCGGTAGATGATACCCCTACTGTTATTTTTCTTTTCATGCTCCTGCAAGGCCTCTTCCGCCATACGCTTACTTTTAGCATAAGCCGTGTCCTGAGTTGCCTGTACCGAGGAGGTATATAAAACAGGGCACTTGTTGCCATTTTTCCGCAAAAGCTCCAGCAGTGTCTGGAAAAGCTCATAATTCGTTTCCCTAAATTCCTCCTCATGGGTAGGCCGGTGTACGGCGGCAAAATGGTAGACAAAGTCACAGTCCCTGGTATAGCTTTTTAAATCCTCCAGCGTATTTGCTTTATCGTAGGTATAAATGGTGTAATCTTCCCCTCCTTGGGCCTTAAGGCTGGTCAAAAGATTCTTTCCCAGAAATCCCCCGGCACCTGTTACCAATAGCTTCATATTTATGTCCATGCCCTTCATTACGGCGTTGCCTTTACACCGCGCAAACCACCATAAAAATACCGGCGTGGATCCGATCCCCCCTTCGTTAATTTCATTTCATTCCTACCTATCCTTTACAAGGGAAGCCATATCGGCGTGCAGGCGCTGCCGGATCTCTTCCTTTCTATGTGCCCTTACTCCCAGTTTCCAGGCATTCCTCCTGTATACTTCTATTTTATCGGGATGGCTTACGATATGTGACAGCATGGGGTAAATTTCTTCTGCTTTTCCGATACAGATTGCACCCCGGCGCTTTTTTAGATAACGGATTCCTTCATTGTCATAGGGTCCTACCGCCAGTACCGCACAGGTGGAGGCCAGACAGTCGACAATTTTTGTGGAAAAGGAATACCTGGTCAGCAATCTGTTTTTTAAGTCAAAGCTCTCCACATGAAGGGCAATATCCGCCTCCTTGTATATTTGCTTTAGCTGTACGGCGTCAACAAAGCCCTTTAAGAATATGGATCTTTTGTCGTCTAATTCCTTGCGTTTGCTCTTTTTTAGCTTATCCGCCGTGTAGATCTCCAGGGTCACCAGAACCTCTTCCCGGTTAATGGCAGCTATGGCTCTTGCTATGGACAGGAGGGTCTTATCCCGGTTACAGTAAAGCCTTCCCCCGTAGACGATCCTGATTGGCTTTGATGTCCTCTTATCCTCCAAGGTCCCTGAAAAATTCCCGCCTTTATATAGCACCCCGCTATTTACCCCAAGGGCTTTTTTCAGTTCCTTTGCCTGCCTCTCCGATAAGGTATAATATTTCCCATAGAAAGCTGCATTTCTCCTTATATCCCTTCTAAGCTGGAGCCTCCTTATCCAGTAGAGGGGGGAGGCATTGATTTGTCTTAAGGAGTATTCATCATCCCCGGTAAAGGCAATGACGGGCGCTCCGGTTACGGAATGAAGGAAGCGTTCCATACAGAGGATCCTTCTGGAGGAAAAGCGCAGGCTGAAGATGACATCCGGTTTAAACTCCCCAAGAAAGTCCATCAGCATGGTTTCCTCCCACCTGACCCTAAGCCATGCGGCGTCCCGGAGCAGCCTTAGGAAGCTTCCAAATACCTGCTTAATACCCTTCCTTATCCAGGAATAGTTCCGTAAAAGGGGATCGGGAAAAGCGTGCGCTACCCTGTCGCAGCCCCTGTTAACAAACCATCGTCCACCGTCCTTTCGCTTCACCAGGTTTTCTATGACCATCCAATCCGTGATCTGGAAGTATTCCATGCAGCAAGGATTATCCGGCATACCGGAGGCCAGGTAGAGATTGGCCAATTGGCCGTCAAAATCCCCGAACCAGTTGGTCATCACATTGTTTGGATAGATTCTGTCATTCCATACCTCCTCTGTAAGGACCAAAAGCCTCATCTTGGCACCTTTTCTACAATTTTTAAGGCCTCATACCGTCTTTTTAACGGGAAGCCTGCCCGATTGGCAATAAGGGCACAGGCATCGGGAAACTGATAAAAAGCGGTGAACATAAGCTTATATTTAAGAGGTGTCACCTCATTGTACAGCACCTTGAAATAGACAAGCTCATACTGCCACAGCAGCTCTTCCATGTCATTGGTGTTCTTTGGATCCTTTTTACAGCTAAAGTAGAAAAGCATCAGGTTAAGGCACAGGTATTCATAGGAATACTCATAAAGCTCCCTGTCCTTATCCTCAAAGAAAAGGATCCTCTCCTGCAGAACCCTGTAAAAATCCGTTGGCTTATAATGATTTTCCTTTCTGGTCGTGCTGATGGGATTTTGAAAATAGTAGTAAAGGGGCTTCTTTGTGATAACCACCT
>JARKQP010000485.1 GCA_029974875.1 Mobilitalea sp. | reverse complement strand
GGAGCAATATAGCAGCCGGTTAAAAATGAACGCGGAAGCAATTATCCGTGGGGAAAGTGTGAGAAGAAATTCTAAGCCCACAAAATACGTGGACTAAGAATTTCTAAGTCTCACACTGGAAGAACGCAAGAACAGCGTTCTTTCCGCTGGTTCTTTGTGGCAGGAAATGGGGGATATGGCGGTAGCATTGGGATACGAAAAAGTGAGGTGAGACTGTGTTTGACAATGAAACACTTCTGATTACAGGGGGAACAGGAAGCTTTGGAAATGCGGTTCTCCAGAGATTTTTAAATACAGGCATAGGAGAAATCAGGATATTTTCCAGGGATGAAAAAAAGCAGGATGATATGCGGCAGATCTATAAAAATGATAGAATAAAATATTACCTCGGTGACATCCGGGACATAGGGTCCATTAAAAATGCGATGCACGGAGTTGATTATATCTTCCATGCGGCGGCCTTAAAGCAGGTTCCCTCCTGCGAGTTCTTTCCCCTGGAAGCGGTGAAGACCAATGTGCTGGGAACGGATTTTTTGCTTACGGCAGCCATCGAAGCCGGGGTAAAAAAGGTGATCTGCCTTTCGACAGACAAGGCCGCCTATCCGATTAATGCCATGGGGATCTCCAAGGCAATGCTGGAGAAGGTGATGGTGGCAAAATCAATCACCGTCGATCCCGGTAAGACCCTGATATGTGCCACCAGGTATGGTAATGTTATGGCATCCAGGGGCTCTGTTATCCCGCTGTTCGTTGAACAGATCAAAAGGGGGCAGCCGGTTACGGTTACGAACCCGAATATGACCAGGTTCCTCATGAGCCTGGAGGAGGCGGTGGAGCTGGTGGTGTTTGCCTTTGAGCATGCAAGACCCGGGGACATTATGGTACAGAAGTCCCCCGCAGCAGCCATTGGTGACCTGGCGCAGGCCTTGAAGGAATTATTTAAGGCGGACAATGAAATTAGGATCATCGGGACGAGGCATGGGGAGAAGCGTTATGAGACGCTGCTGACAAGGGAGGAATTCCTTGTAGCAGAGGATCTGGGCAGCTATTACCGGATACCGGCTGATAAGAGGGAGCTGAATTATGATAAGTATTTTAATGAGGGCACCCAGCTTTTGGAGGTCCAGGAGGAGTATAACTCTGATAATACCGCCCGTTTGTCGGTGGAGCAGATAAGGGAGAAGCTATTGCAGCTGGAATATATTAAAACTGAATTATCTGGCCGTTTTTCCTAATTCCCAGGGCTAATCTCCGGAGATTAGCCCTGGTACAACGTTCTCAAAATAACTATGCATATTTCTGACCCGATTTTTCTTAGGAAGCACGGCCAAGCCCCAGCGTAGCTTCACTACGCCTGCGTTTGTCCGGCATTACCTAAGAAATAATATAAGCGGAGGAATGGTAAGCAGGGAGTGAAATGGTATGAATGTATTAGTAACCGGTGCGGGCGGCTTTATCGGAAGGAATTTAACTGCTGCCCTGCAAGCTTATGATGGAATTCGAGTCCTTGGATGTGGCCGGACTACACAGCAGTCCTTACTGGAGGAATTCTGCAGGGAGGCCGATATGGTGTACCACCTTGCAGGAAGCAACCGCCCGAAGGAGGTAACAGACTATGAGCTGACCAATGTGGGATTTACAAGGAGGCTGCTGGAGCTTTTAAAGAAATATGGAAACAGTTGTCCCGTTGTGTTTTCCTCCTCCATCCAGGCACTTTTGGATAATCCTTACGGAAGGAGTAAAAAGGCAGCAGAAGAGCTTCTTCTGGAATATGCGGAGGAGACCGGTACAAAGGTTTTTATCTACCGCCTCCCAAATGTGTTTGGAAAATGGTGCAGGCCAAATTATAACAGCGTAATTGCTACCCTGTGCCATAATACGGTTAATGGACTCCCGACAAGGATTAATGATGCCGGGCATATGATGCAGCTGGTATATATAGAGGATCTGGTCACTGAGCTGACCGGATTATTAAGCGGCAGCGGGGACAGGGCGCCCGGTTTTTGCCAAGTGCCCTGCACTTACCGCAGCTCTCTTGGAAGGATAGCTGAATTGGTCCAGGCCTTTAAGGAGGGGCAGGAGGATGGGGAAGTACCGGACTTATCTGATGAATTTACCAGAAAGCTATATGGTACTTACCTCAGCTACATGCCGGAAGAGTAATACAGCGTGGAGCAATAGAGATAGTGTTGCATGATAGGTATGGCACTGGATGATAGGGATAGTGTTGTATGATAGGTATGGCACCGGATGATAGGGATAGTGTTGCATGAGAAGTATGGCACCGGATGATAGGGATAGTACTGTATGAGAAGCATGGCACCGGATGATAGGGATAGTACTGTATGAGAAGCATGACACTGGACGATAGGGATAGTACTGTATGATATAAGCATGGCGCCGTGTGATAGGGACAGTGCGTGCGATAAGTATGGCATCGGAGGCGCGTGGAGGGGAAAACGGACTACATGGACATATATCCGATTGAGGATGGGTAAGTAATGGAGAAAGGAATGTAGCTTAGTATGGAAAAGTTAAAAGTAATGACGGTGGTAGGCACCCGCCCGGAGATTATCCGGTTATCCTGCGTAATCAACCGGTTGGAGGCGGCTCAGACCATAGACCATGTCCTGGTTCATACGGGACAAAATTATGATTATGAATTAAACCAGGTGTTTTTCCATGACTTAAATATAAAAAAGCCGGACTATTACCTTGATGCTGCCGGTAAAACGGCAGCGGAAACCATTGGAAGGATCCTTATGAACCTGGATCCCATACTGGAAAAGGAGCATCCGGATGCCTTGTTGATCTTAGGAGATACCAACAGCTGCCTTTGCGCAATAGCGGCGAAGAAGAGGCAGATACCCATTTTCCATATGGAGGCCGGGAACCGCTGCTTTGACCAACGGGTGCCGGAGGAGACTAACCGCAGGCTGGTGGACCACCTGGCAGATATTAACCTGCCCTACAGCAATATAGCAAGGGAATATCTGCTTAGGGAAGGGATTCCTGCCGACCGTATCATCAAAACCGGAAGCCCAATGTATGAGGTTATCCAGTCCAGGAGGAAGGAAATAGAAGGATCTGACGTATTGGAGCGGCTGGGGCTTATGGGCGGGGGATACTATATTGTCTCCTTCCACAGGGAGGAAAACATTAATTTGGAAGGGCATTTTAAGAAAATTGTAGACACAATCAATACCATAGCCGATACCTACCAAAAGCCGGTTATCATAAGCACCCATCCGAGAACCAGGCTGATGCTGGAAAAGCAGGGAATGGAGTTTAATCCCTTGGTTACAGCCATGAAGCCCTTTGGCTTTTTTGACTATTGTAAGCTTCAGATGGAGGCAAGGGCAGTGTTAAGTGACAGCGGTACGGTCAGTGAGGAAGCCGCCATCCTCGGCTTAAAGGCTATTAACCTCCGGGAGGCACATGAGCGCATGGAGGCCATGGAGGAGGCGGTCGTTATGATGACAGGGGTAGGGAAGGAACGGGTATTGCAGGCCCTGACCCTCCTTGAGGAGCAGAAGGCAGGAGACCTGCGCGGGGTGAGTGATTATGGAATGCCCAATGTATCGGAAAAGGTCATAAGGATTATTCTTTCATATACGGATTATGTCAACCGGGTTGTA
>JARKQP010000445.1 GCA_029974875.1 Mobilitalea sp. | reverse complement strand
GGGGGTGGAAAACAGGTAGCGTTTATTTCCCGCGTGACTGACTTAATGACGTCATCATTTCTATTTCCGCTCATTTTATCCACCAGAGCCTCAAACATCATTAACTCGGTAAATGACAGCCTCTTGATGTCCTCCGCTATGGAATCATCTTGTTGCCCTATCTGCTCCATACGTTGGGCCTCAAGTTCCTGAGCGCGTATCTGATGGCAGGTAACGGCACTCTTGCTCATCAATTCCAGAGTTCCGCGTGCTTCCCGTATTGCACCCAGAGCGGTATTTAGTGCTCCTTCCCGCTCGGCTCTCCTGAGGATATGTTTGGAGCGTTTGAGCAGGTCTTCTATTTCGTTAAGGAGATTCCCGGATTCCAGTGCTTGTCTCATTTCGTGTGATTTTATCAGTTGACGGGACAGGTGGTTATCCGCGTGATTCCGTAAGGCTTCCGAGGAAACTTCAAATTGTCGGGATATGCTGGCAAGTGATTTTCCTTGGACTAACATCCGGTCGATTTCTAACCTATTATCATGATTGCAAATGGAGCATGCTTGGGACATATCGTATTTCCCCTTTATGACTGTTGGCGTATTTTGGTGTTATTGGTATGGAGAGTTGCCGGATACCAAATTATTGCGTTCTAATAAAGCCGTTGGTTTACCCCCGTATTTGCCCCTTGAACTTCCCATTTACGGGGAGTTCATTATAAATCCGCATCCAAAGAACATCAGGTTTTGTTTTTATGTTCTTTCGATGAGGATTTCCGGGCATAATACAGCTATTGGATTATGCTTTTAACTATGCCGCAAAATGTTTTATAAAATAACCTATAAATTCAATATGTTAAAATTTGCAGTAATATTTAAAAAGGTAAGTTGTGCGGCTTTTTAAATATTTCACTCGGCCTTTTTAAATATTAATATTTAAAAAAAGTGTCACAAAAAATACCTTCAACCCACATTGTATTTGATTCTGAAATCAACCAGCTTCTGGTACATCGGCCCCTTCTTTCCATATACCCCTTCTTGCAGGTAGGGGTTAACTTTGAATCTGTTATTTATCCATTCAGACCAGTAGCCAATCGAGTACACGGTAAAAGGGTGGCGACCCTTTTGGTGAAACATCCTCAAAATTCCAATGTCACACATCGCCTTCAAGTATTTCTGTACGAGTTGGGCGGATTTCCCAAGCTCCCTTGCTACTTGGTCATACGTAAATTCCGGTAATAGGGCGCAATGTTGCAGTTTTCCTTTCATGTCCCTATGCATCCCACGGTCATTGATTCCATAACGTTCTTTACGGTCGAGGGACTCCTTAGAATCAAGGTGCTTACTCCTTTTCCACAAAATGTTCAGGATGGGTACGAAGTAGGGGTATTCGTTCAGCATGGCGCATATCGACTTGTCATTTACCATCCACGCTCTAGGCCAATACTCCTCCTTCTTCACCTTGCCAAATTCGGTTTGGATTGTTGCCTCAAGTTGTTTGCAGTATTCCCCCAACTCATTGTGCAGGTCCTTCAGGATTTTCCTGCGTAAGCTGGAGTAGACATCATTTCCTAACAATACTTCCCATGCTTCATGTGGTGCAATTTCCTGTATGCCACAGGAATCAATTATTGCTTGTGCGGTTTTGTTGCGTATCTCCGTAAGGATATCCAACACATCTTCTGGGTTCATCCGTGGCGGCTGTTGGCGAAATCCCTTCCATCCCGGCACAAGGGCATCAAGAACCTCAGTTGTTTTCTTATTAATGTCCTTGATTTTGTGAGCTAGGAGTCTGTCGGACTTGATGTCGGGAACAACTTCGCTGCCACCAAAACCGAACCGACATGTTCCAATTGTCTTGATGTATCGCATGCACGGCCCCTCATTCTGAAGGCCTGTGCTGATGCTCCTCCCAATCCGGGAGGTACACCGTTCTTTCTCAATTCCTATGTGGTCAAAGCCAATCTCAAGGTATGCAGCCTTTTGATGTTCCAGGCCATACAGACAAGCGTCCACTCATGTT
>JARKQP010000440.1 GCA_029974875.1 Mobilitalea sp. | reverse complement strand
GTTTCCGTCCGGTACAGGCCAAGGAATTTATCCCTTAAGCAGTCAAAGCTGTCCGGTTCAAAGTTAGCCGCAAAATATTGGTAGCCAAATTCCTCATAGAACAGGTCATGCTCAATGATCCCATCCTCATAGGAGGAGCCGGCGGCATAATTGCTCATCTGGAAATTCCGGTTATCCATATCAATATGATGATAGGAAAACTCAAGATAAGAAAAGACACTTAAGCTTCTTTCCCTATTGTCATTATTTTTGATCCTGACATCCCACAGCTCCACCGGGTCATCGATCGGAATGAATAAGGTCTGCTGCGCATGGAGCTTGTCATAGTCGCAGGAATAGGTGGAGTAGGACAAGCCATGCCTGCAGCCATAATCTGCCCGGTCAAGGGGCTTTCCTACCGGCTGCCAGGAGATACTCCAGTAATCCTCGGTGTCCTCATCCCTTAAGTAAACATAATGTCCAGGGCGGTCCACCGGAATACTATTTGCACGAAACCTGGTAATCCGATGGTACTCCGGCGATTTATAAAATAAATACCCCCCGGCGGTATGGTTCACTACCCCGCACATATCCTTAACACCCAGGTAATTTGTCCATGAGGTCGGCAAATCTACCCGTTCTATCACATATTCCCTCTTACTGTTGTCAAAATAACCATAGTTCAAAAAATACACCTCCCAATTTATCCTTAAAACAAATGGAGGAACCGCAAAAAGAAATCCTGACCGAAATAGCTTTGGCTATACAATCATTTGCAGTATCTTCCTCTTATCTTAATTATAATAAATAAGGAGGTGATTACTATTGCTGAGAATGTCAATATTTGATTTTAATTGCTCTAGTTATTATCACTAAATGTGTTGCCGCCATATAAGCCGCCGTTGTCAAAACTGCTGGTGCCAAGGCAGGTTATCAAAGTCACTGTTATTAATTCCATCTATTGGCAAACCTGCTGTTAAAGCTTTTTTACCGGCACAATTTTATCTGTACCTGTTATAAATTTGTCCCCTGCTGTCTGCATCTACTACATGAACCAATAGTTTCCGTTATCAATTTTATATATGACCCTGTAATCCCTTACGCAAAGCCTAAAAAAGCCTTTGCCTTTTTTCCTTTTAATTGCTTTACGTCATTTCCATCCAGAGATTTATGGATAGCCTTTAACACTCTTTCCATCTCTGGACTTGGAAGTCCTATAATAAACTTTCAGCTAGCTTTTCGATAATGATATTTTATTTCATAGCTCAATACCTTCCCGTTTAGCCAACTCTTCAAGGGTTATTCCCTGGCCTTTTTCTGGGTCAGAATCTTTTAAATAATCTTCGACCAATGCTTCACAATACAGATCATCCTCAATTTCATCATCAAATTGCATACCGCGCAAAAATAATAAAAGACTGCTAATTTTATATCCTGGCAATCTATCAATAATTTCCTTTGCCAGTTCTCGTTCATTCATTGGCCTGCTCCTCTCTTTGCCATCTTAAACTACATAATAAATCAACCATTATCCTATTCCTTTGCAGCTTATTACCCGTTTGGCTATTCTGTTCTCTATGCATATACGATACTACCTATATATTACTCTAACATAAATTTCCGATAAATCAAGATATCTATATTATGTTCAGCCATTGAACGCGAGGCTCTGATAACTTTTACTTATGTCTCCGTATACTGTCTTCCTGTCCTTATGTGACTAAAATACGCCGTGGATTTCACTTCCACGGCGTATTTTAGTATATGACAGTTTTATTAATTTATTTATATAGAAGATATCTGGCAGCCCGCTTCCAACTAAGGCTTAGCCCCTGTAGTAGTTGATCAGACATCCCTTCAGGATAATCTCCCTCTCATCATCGGTCAGCTCTCCCAGTCGCAGGGTGAATTCCTTCATGTCCTTATTTACTACATATGCCTTGATTTCAGATAGCTTCTCAGCTACGGCCTTCTTAATATCCTTTACAAAGATATAATCCCCATTTTCAAAAGGAAGCTCATCCTTATAAATGAAAGGCAGCATACCCCAGTTAATGAGGTTGGAGCGGTAGCGCTTGGTCGCATATTCATTTGCTATGTTAGCGAAGCCCCCCAGTACCTTCTGGCAGCTGGCAGCCTGCTCCCTGGCAGAACCGTCACCGGGCTTTACTGCAAAGATGGTGCTGCCGATCTGGGTACCTTCTTTGTCAACTGCAAATTTAGCCTCCAGCTTTTCATATACCTTTTTTAATTCAGGGTTTGCAGCGGTAATGTCCTCTCCTGCAATCCTTGCCTTCTCTGCCTTCTGGACAGCCTTTGCGCGTCCAACATATTCCGGATCCTTACGGGATAGGGTGAATTCCGCAAGTCCCAGAGGATTGGAGCGGTAGGATGAGGTCTCGCCGGAGGGGATCAGCTCATCCGTGGTTGTAACCGGATCATGGATCTCGGACACCACCTTAAGGATCAGATCCTCGCTTAAAGCCGTCATTACAGGCCAATCTACAATACCGGGGCCGAATTTAATATCGGCATCCACATCAGCTTTGCCAACACCGTTATACACACGGTTATCATAAATAGTACTGTCAAAGAAATACTTCGGCTTTGTAAAGCTTACATCAATATCCTCAGCCGAGGTCAGGTATCCCTTGTTTGCAGCGGTTGCGGCGATTGATTTTGCGTCCATTAAGGCTACGGATGCAATTTGTCCGCTGGTGATCTTAGAACCCTCACGGTTAGGGAAATTCCTGGTGGTATGACGGATGCTGAAGCCGTTATTAGCCGGAACATCACCCGCCCCAAAGCACGGTCCGCAGAAGGCCGTCCTAATTGTGGCACCGGCTGACATTAAGGTAGCAATTGCACCGTTCTTTACCAGCTCCATCATTACCGGCTGGCTGGCCGGATAGACACTTAAGGAGAACTCATCTGCTCCTATATATTTACCCTTTAGGATATCAGCGGCATCGCAGATGTTTTCAAAGCCGCCACCGGCGCAGCCTGCAATGCTTCCCTGGTCTACATATAATTTTCCGTTACGGACCTTATCCTTTAAGGTGTAGTTTACTTTGTTTCCAAGGCTGACCAAAGCCTTTTTCTCTACTTCATCCAAAACGTCGTAGAGGTTTGCATTCAGCTCGTCAATGGTATAGACATTGCTGGGATGGAAGGGCATTGCGATCATAGGCTTGATTTCAGAAAGATCTACATATACCATGCCATCATAATATGCCGCCTCATCCGGCTTCAGCTCCTTGAAGGAACCGGCTCTTCCATGGAGCCCATAAAATTCCTTTACAGAGGAATCTGTTTCCCAGATGGAGGACAGGCAGGTAGTCTCCGTTGTCATAACATCGATACCGATCCTGAAATCCACGCTCAGGTTCTTAATGCCGTCTCCGACGAATTCCATAACCTTATTGTTGACATAGCCATTTGCAAAAACCTTTCCGATTATCGCAAGGGCAACGTCCTGGGGACCAACGCCCTTTCTGAGTGTACCGGTCAGGTAAACCGCAACCACTTCCGGCATGTTAATATCATAGGTCTTATCCAGCAGCTGCTTTACAAGCTCAGGTCCGCCCTCTCCAACTGCCATGGTACCCAAGGCTCCATAGCGGGTATGGCTGTCGGAACCAAGGATCATGCCTCCGCCCTCCGCCATCATTTCACGGGCGTACTGGTGGATAACGGCCTGATGGGGAGGAACATAGATACCGCCATATTTCTTGGCGCAGGATAAACCAAACATGTGGTCATCCTCATTGATAGTGCCCCCTACGGCACATAGGCTGTTGTGGCAGTTGGTCAGCACATAGGGCACCGGAAATTTCTCAAGACCGCTGGCCCTTGCCGTCTGGATGATTCCGACAAAGGTAATATCATGGGATATCAGCTTATCAAATTTAATCTTTAATTTCTTGTCATTGTCCGAGGTGTTATGGCCTGTCAGAATCCCATAAGCCATCGTCCCTTTTTTGGCTTCCTCTTTCTTAATCTCCCTACCGAATTTTGCGGATAATGCTGCACCTGCCTGGGGCTGGTCCTCCAGTATCTCCGTTCCATTCAGCAAATAAACGCCTTGCTCGTATAATTTTACCATTTGTACCTCCCTATTTTCCCCCAAAGCCAATTCCGGTTGGCAAAAAGCCGGGATTAATTGACCCTGGTAAGGTCAAAATTAATCCAATATCATGTTCTGACTAAGGTCAATGCTATAGGTTTCGTCACAGATAATATCTTTCGTATTGCCAAAGATACCGTTACTGGCTTTTACTGTCATTTTAATGATGTTAGGATCCTTTGTCTTATCAAACTTAATTCTGATATTACCGCTGAACTTACCATTAAAAATTCCTGAATCTGCGAGCATCTCATCACTGTTTTCAAGCTTAAAACGAATTTCCAGGTTAGCTTCGGCACCGGTTAAATTAATCTCCTTAGCCGCCTCGGAGTAGCTGTTGCCCGGTTCAATGTTCTCCGTAACCAATTCCTCCGTTAAGGGGCCTTCAGAATAGACGTAGTAAGACTTTACATACTCCAGCTTCAGGTCAGTATTATTGGTAATCTGGTATTTGTCATACCCACTTTCAATGAACATAAACACAGCGGATAAAACCAGTATAATAATCGCGGCAACACCAACCAATGCCACATTTACTTTTGAATCAAAAAAACTTGGTTTCACTTCAGGTGCTTTTTTAATCCTCTTCATGTACGTTCCCTCCATACTATAATCTTCTGATTTTCAGACATTCTTAATGATAATCGGATACGCCGAAATAATCAAGTACTAATTTGCTTTTTTCTTGTTTTCCGGCCAAGAATTCAATGGTAAAACCGGATAAACCGCTTGCATGTAGCGAATAAACCCCTTAACTATAATAAATCCGCTGCCTACAACGGAGTAGTCTGTTGCGGCAACGGATTCGTCTGTTAATATCCGGCTCCCCACATTTTTAAAATTTCCTTCAAGCAATAAGGATAGTCGATTTTGGAAACGTCCTTTGTTGTATAGATAGGTATTTCTGTATAGAGAACTCCTCCAATGTAATATTTTGCATGACCGACGGCGGTTCCTGCCTTCACCGGCGCTTTCAGGCTTCTTGGCACCTGGTATACTATTTTTACCTGTTCGTCCTCCCTCATGAGTAAGGTCAGGCTGCCTTTCATGTCCAGGTATTCATATTTTTGCTGTCCGTCCTCCACGAAGACAGGCTCCAGATCCACGTCCTTAAATATCTGTCTTTCTTCGTAATTCTCCACCCCATAATCCATCAGTTCCTTGGTGTCCGACCATTTCAGGCTCTTATTGGGAGGCCAGCCACAGCCTAAGATCACCGAGATTAAGGTTCTGTCCGTCCGCTTAATTGCGCCTACAAAGCAGTAACCGGCATCTCCCGTAAAGCCTGTCTTGACCCCGATGGCACCCTCCATCATGTACAGGAACCTATTTTTGTTCGAAACATGAAAGCTTCTTCCATTTTTGATTTCTTTAAAGCTATGGGTAGAAGCATTGGTAATTTCTATGAATTTTTCGTTCTTAATTGCGTAGCTCGCTATTACGGCCAGATCCCTGGCTGTAGTATAATGCCCCTTTGCGTCAAGGCCGTTCGGGGTAACAAAGCTCGTATCCTTACAGCCCAGATCCTTTGCCTTTTGGTTCATCATTGCAGCAAAGCCTTCCACGGAACCACCCACATATTCAGCAATGGCGACAGCCACATCATTGTGGCTTTCCAGCATTAAGGAGTACAGCAGATCACCCAGGTAATACTGCTCACCCATCCTGACATTTAATTGGACATCCGGCATGGAGGCCGCATAGGATGATACGGTGACCACGCTGTTTAAATCAGCATTTTCCAGAGCCACGATACAGCTCATAATCTTTGTCGTGCTTGCCATGGCCAGCCTCTTATAGCCATTCTTTTCATATAATACACGGTTATTTTCCGCATCCAGGAGTAGAGCCGCATTCGCCCTCAGCTTAGGGCTCACCGGCTGCCTTGCACCTGCCGTATCCTGTTTCTGGACCTGCTCCAACGGATAGGCCGCATCCTCTCCTTCCCCGCCGGTTTCCTCAGGATCCTGAAGCAGGTAATCAATCATTCTCTGGTATGCCACTTCACTTTCAATCGCCCTTTCATTCTCTTCTTTCAGCTTTTCGAAAAAGTCTTTATGGACAAGCCCTGTTGAATTTAACACCTCTTCATAATAAGATTTCAGATTTATAACACCGATTGCCATTACGATGAACAGCAGAAGAATGCAAGGTATTATTGTTATGTATTTTTGCTTCAATGATATCATCCCATTTTCTTCCTCACTCTAAATTTATTGTCCAAACAGCAGAATATTCATACAAGTTAGGAAACATTTTTATAAATTTGTTTTTTGTGGGGAATCGTGTTATTATTAAGGGAAAATCTTATTGTGTATCAGGGTTTGTCTTCAGACACACCCTTGAAAGAATTTAAGAAAGTAAATAGAAACCCTTTGCAACTTATTATAATGCCAGCGAAGGCGCCAGAGGGGGATGCCCATGTCAGAGGATAAATTGATCAGGAAAGAAGAAAAGCCAGGGGAAAACGCTGCCGATGGATCCGGTGCTCCTACTGGACACATAAAAAAAGCTGTTCCTAAAAGAACAAAATGGAATAAGGTACTTCTTGGCCTATGCATCATAGGTTTGGTTGTATTTGCCGTTTCATTTGTCAATGAGGCCTTTATAAAGCCTTATCAGGTTGAAAAATCCGTCCGGCTGACCAGGGAGCTATATGAGAAATCTGCGAATACATTGGTTACGCCTGACATTACAGCACCAGCTACTACAGTGCCGGCAATTACCGCACCGGCTACCCCGGCACCGGAGCCTGACCGTGATTCCCAGGGCCGTTTGCTCCAGTTTAAGGATTTGCTGGAGGAATCCCCAGATGTGAAGGGCTGGATTACCATACCTGGTACCAATATAGACTATGTGGTTGCCCAGGGAACTGAGGATGCTCCAGATTATTATTTGGATAAGGATCTCCATGGGGATTACAGTAAGGCGGGAACCTTATATCTTGACATCAGCTCTTCTATTGAAAATAACAGCCAAAACCTCGTCATCCACGGCCATAACATGGTATCGACAAAGGAAAAGATGTTCCATTATTTATTGGACTATAAAAAGGCCGGCTACTATAAAGAGCATCCGGTAATTACCTTTGATACTATTTATAGCACCGGCCAGTGGAAGGTCTTTGCCGTATTCATTACCAACGGTTCCTCTGCCAAGGAAAAATTGTTTGATTACAGGAAGTCGACCTTTAAGGATGCTTCGGATTTCCTGAACTTTGTTTATCAGATACGGATCCGCTCCGTCTTAAATACCGACGTTGATATCAATGAAAATGACCAGATTCTTTGTTTATCCACCTGCTCCTATGAGGTCGATGACTACCGTACGGTGGTTGT
>JARKQP010000438.1 GCA_029974875.1 Mobilitalea sp. | reverse complement strand
CGGCAGTGGTGCCGGAGCATTGTTTTGTCATGCCGTCAAGGGCGGCGGTAGCCTGCCAAAAAACTTTATCTAGCGATTTTCAAGGTTCTGATGGGCCTATTTTTTTGGCCTGGGGTTTTCATACGTTACTTTACACTACCTTTTGATAGAAACCTCATTATAAATAAGCCGTACCTGTTTCTTTGCTTGCTATTATTAATTTTACATTATCCTACATCTATTTTCAATATTTTCTATTATTATTTATTTTTCTGCCCTTACAAAACCGAAGAAACACCCTCCTAATCGAAAAATCCGTAGACGGCCTCAGTGGCTGCTGTCTACGGATTTTCTGTAACTGGTTTTTCTGCTCTATGTTATAACTTCCCTCACAACGTTACTTTTAACTTTACCGGAATTCTGGAATTCTCCCGCTTTTTCCTTTCTGTAAATCCCTTATTTCACAATATACCCGTCTTCATCCCACAGGTCATGCCAGTCCTTTGCACCTTCCCACAGGAATACCTGCCCTTTTACCAGACGGTTGTTCCTTTCCAGGGTAGCAATGGTAGCCATCTCCTCCTGTGTCAGCGGATCTTCAGTAGTACATCTTAGGTTGCTTATATATTCATTCTCACGCACAGAGAAAGGAATCGGAATCTGTCCCCGTTGTACCGCCCATTTTAATGCGACAACTGCCGGGTGGATACCGTGGGCTTCCGCAATTGCCTTCATCTCAGGAAGCTGGATGTCTGCAACATCTTCCGGCATCATATCCCTCTCCGGCCTGGTCGGGGATCCGATTGGCATAAATCCGATTGGCTGGATATCATGGGCTACCAGGTAATCAAACAGCTCCTGCTGCTGGAAGCAGGGATGCAGCTCCATCTCGCAGGCCACCGGTTTAATCTCCATCTTTGGCAGCACCGCTTCTAATTTCGGAATGGTCATGTTGGAAATACCGATGGACTTAACCAACCCCTTCCGGACCAACTCTTCGCATTGTCTGTAGGTATTCAGGAACCGCTCCGGACTGAAGGGTGTAGAATCAGGATTACGGGAATCTGCGTCACAGCCCGGTGCATGGTAATTCGGGAAAGGCCAATGGATGAAGAAAAGGTCAATATAATCACATCCTAGGTCTGCAATGCTCTTCCTGCAGGATTCCTCCACTCTTTCATGCATATCATTCCAAACCTTGGTCATGATATACAGGTCTTTACGCTCTACTACTCCTTCGTCAAAGGCTGCCTGGAATACCTCCCCGATCTGTGTCTCATTGCCGTAGCAGGCAGCACAGTCAAACATACGGTAACCGCAGCGGATTGCCCCGCCTACGGCTGCTGATACCTGCTCCGGTGTAAAGCGGTCGGAGCCGAAGGTTCCCATGCCGACGCAGGGAATTTCCTCTCCTGTATAAAGTTTTACTTTTGGCACAAGTGCCGGATCAATAAACTGGCTCATTATCATTCCTCTTTTCTTAGTTTTATTGGATCGTTATCGTAAATGTCAATTCCTTTACCTCATTCGGTTCTGCAAATATCATATTGCGTTTCTGCTCAAAGCTGTCATTTTCATCACTGCAGGTTGGCAGACCTGACCATGGTTCAATTGCAATAAATGGTCCATCATTCTTTGCAGACCATAGAACCAGGTATTGAAAGTCTCCGAATTCTACAGCAACACCTTTTCCCGTGTCCTTGTGAAATACCTTCACCTTCCTGGACTGCAGTTCATCCAGGACAATGGAATCCGGTTCAAACATCCCATGACTTAAGCCAATGGTCTTCTGGTGGTCCAAGAACATGGTTCTGTGTTCCATATCGATCAGTCCAGTTGCTGAAATTGGAGTTGGAACGCTGCAACACTCCTCTTTTTCAAATTCCAGCAGATAGTCGGAGTACTCCTCCCCTTCCTGCAAAGGACAGTTAAAGCCCGGATGTCCTCCAATTGAAAATGGCATAGTCTTTGTGTCCCTGTTATGAATCTGGTAGGTTACTGCAATTTTGTCCTCCAATAATTCATACTCGATGGAAAGCCGGAAGTCATAAGGAAACATCTTCTTTGTATCAAGATCGCTGTCAAAATAAAAGCAGATGCTGCTATTGTCCAGCTTTTTCAGGCTGAACTCTTTTTTCCTTACAATCCCATGGCGGGGCATATTGGTTACTAAGCCATTCTTTAAAATTGCCTTGTCATCCCTCAAGCTCCCGCAGATTGGAAACAGTACCGGAGCCTGGCCACTCCAGAATCTTGCATCCCCCTGCCACAGGTATTCCAGTCCCTCAGCATTTTTAATTGAGGTTAATTCTCCTCCGGTAGTCGTAAACTGAACACTCAGTTTTTGGTTCTTCAGCTCATAGTTCATCAGCTTACCCCTTTATCTCTAGAATTTGAATTTTATCTAAAAGCTGCTCCATGTCTTCCTTTACAAAAAATCCGGTCTCCTCACGCAGGGCTGCCGCCGCAGAAATGGCGCTGGCCAGCCTTAAGGTGTCCTGTATCGTAAGTCCCCTTTCAAAGCCAAGTGCAAAGCCGGCAATCATGGAATCCCCGCAGCCCACCGTATTCACGGCATCAATCCTCGGAACCACTGCCTGGAATATGCCTTCCTCGCAGACTACCAGGGAGCCGTCTGCTCCCAGCGAGATAACAACAATTTCAACTCCCCTGGCATGGATATTCATGGCTGCTTCGGTCAGCTCTTCCCTTGTGTCACAGGTTTTACCGGTCAGGAAACGTATCTCGTCAATGTTGGGTTTTACCAGGGTGGGCTTTGCTTCGATTCCCGCCCTGAGCAGCTCCCCGCTGGTATCCAGGATAACCTTCTTACCGGCAGACTTGGTAACCGCCACCAACTGCTGATAAGCGGTTGTATCCAGCCCTTTCGGAACACTTCCGGATATGGAAACCACATCAGCTTCCTTAACTAATTCCGTGAATTTCCCTACAAAGCCTTCCCAATCCTCCTTCGATACCGTAAACCCCGGTTCCAGATATTCCGTCTGCACCTTATGCACGCTGTCCCAGATATTGATGCAGGTACGGCTTTCGTCTGCCACATGGTAGAATTCACTCTTGATTCCGAACTCCTTCAGGGAATCTACGATAAAATTGCCTGCGTGCCCTCCCACAAAGCCGGTTGCAACCACCTTCGCACCAGCTATGGAGGCGGGCTTGGATACATTCAGTCCTTTTCCGCCAGGGGTATAGGAGCATTGAAGCACCCGGTTTACCTCGCCCATTTTAGCGTCTTCCACAACATAGCGCTTATCTATGGCCGCATTCAGTGTCACCGTCAAAATCATAGCTATCCTTCCCTCCTATGCCTCACTGTCAATCAATATCTTACCCTTTACCGCACCGCTCGTCTTAAACATTTCAAATGCATCCGCAATCCGGCTTAGGGGCATCTTCTTAAAAATCAGGGAGTCATCAAACTTCAGATCACCGCGCTTGAAATAATGGGCTGTCAGCTCCCATTCCCTGCCCGGGAAGGGTGCGCTGTAGGACATCCAGGAACCGGTCAGGTTAAATTCCTTACGGTTCATATTCTCCCATTCCTCTACGGAAAAGGTCAGTTCCTTCGTGGGGGTTCCGATAAAGCAGACTCCTGCCTTATTCGCTGCCAGTGCAAAAGCCATTTTCATGGTAATGGTATTGCCTGCAGTTTCATAGACATAATCGTAGCCCTTTCCACCGGTAAGCTCCTTTGCCTTTTTCATAAAGTCCTCATCCAGTGTATTGATTACTGCCGTCGCTCCCAGGGTCTTTGCCAGCTCCAGGCGTTCCTCTGCGATATCAAATACCACTACTTCCTTTGCACCATAGATTTTTGCCCACTGCATGGTGAAAAGTCCAATGGTTCCGCCGCCTAAGATTGCCACGCTCTTGCCACCCTGGTAATCCAGCCTCTGCAAGCCGTGGAGGGCAACGGTTGCCGGTTCAAAAAAGGCTCCCTGCTCAAAGCTGACCTCGTCATCAAATTTTACCGCATTCTTCTCCGGCACCACTACGTATTCTGCAAAGCTTCCGAATTCCCTCGATCCGATAAAGCTATAGTGCTTGCACAGGGAGTAGTTCCCTTTAAGGCAATCCTCGCATTTCATGCAAGGAACCAGGGGAACTCCTGACACCCGGTCACCCACCTTCAGGGAAGCAACGCCCTCCCCCAGCTCCTCAATCACGCCGGAAAATTCATGTCCCAGCACATTGGGGAAATAGTGGCAGGCATCCCCATTGACACGGGGGATATCGGAACCACAGATTCCGGTGTATTTTACCTTGATTAAGACCTGTCCCGCCTTAGGACTGGGCTTCTCGATATCATCATAACGGATATCATTTTTTGCATATACGACTCCAGCTTTCATTACTTGTTACCTCCTTTTTTGCTCATTAAATCCTTTAAGCTCCGGTATAATTCCAGATAGGTTCCATAATTATTCTGATAGCACTCCTGGTTCTCCCGGTTTGGCTCATGCCTTCTGGTTATCTTTACGGTAGTACCTATAGCTTCTTCAAAATCCTCGTAAACTCCCACGCCCACACCTGCGAGGATTGCTGCACCCAGGGTTGTTGCCGTATCAGAGGAAGGAACCACTATGGGCTTACCCGTAATGTCGGCTTTAATCTGGGTCCACAACAGGGAATTTGCACTTCCTCCCATTGCCCTAAGTTCCTCTGCCTTAGCCCCGGTACCTTCCGCAATGTCTAAATTGTGCTTTAGGGAAAATGCCACTCCCTCCATTGCTGCGCGGATCATATGTCCCTTGGTCTTACTAAAATCAAGCCCGTAGAAGACCCCTTTTGCCTTCGGATCCCAAATCGGGGATCGCTCTCCCGCCATATAGGGTAGGAATACCACTCCGTCGCTTCCCGGAGGAACCTCTTCTGCCAGTTCATTAAACTGTACTAAAGAGGATTTACCTCTTTCCTTTGCCACACTTCTTTCATAGTCACCCAGCTCCTGCTCCAGCCAGCGCATCACACCGCCACCGCCGGTAGTGCCTCCCTGGAGCAGCCATCTGCCCGGAACCACATGGAAGCTGAGGATCAATCTGGGATCTGATGCATACCGGTCGATACAGATGCTCATGCCCCCGGCCTGGCCACCCTGCTCCTGTGTCTCTCCTGCATGGAGGACACCTGCACCCAGGGTACCGCAGGCTGCATCCAGACCTCCGGCTACCACCGGCGTTCCCATTACCAGCCCGGTTTCAGCTGCTGCTTTCTCCGTTACCGTTCCTACGATATCATGGCACTGGTATAGGTCGGACATAAAGGAAAAGGGGATTCCAAGCTTTTCACACATCCCTTCATCCCAGGTGCCGGTTCTCATGTTAAAGCAATGCATTCCGTAGCCCTGTGACATATCGTGGGAACAGACCCCCGTCATCCGGTATACGATAAATGCGTTAGATTGGAGTATCCTATCTATTTTCTCATACACTTCGGGGAGGTTTTCCTTATACCAGAGGATTTTTGCCGTTGTATAGGAGGGCTGCAGGGAATTTCCTGCCACCCCAAAGATCTGCTCCGCACCAAGACTCTGGTTTAACCGGTCACAGATATCCTTCGCCCTCGTGTCCATCCAGATCGGAGTATTTGCCAGTACCCTGCCTTCCTTATCAATCGGAATCGCTGACCAGCTCTGTCCGTCCACACCGATTCCGGCGATATCCTCAGCCTTAAAGTTCCCCTCGGATAACAGCCTCCTGATTGCCTGGCATACGGCCTGCCACCATTCCTCCGGGTTTTGCTCCGCCCAGCCTGGTTTCGGATAATATACATTATAATTTCCCGTGCAGCTTGCAATTACTGAACCGCTCTTATCAAACACGGCTACCTTGCAGGCACTCGTTCCGATATCTATGCCTAATAATAAATTTTTCATCGGGGTTTCTCCATTCTGCGACTTGAGTACTCCCAGAAATTTTCTGTATACAGATTTATGGCTGAGTTTCCTGGAGTGCTCCTATTTGTCTGTAACCTTATTTCGAAATTCAGGTGCAACATTCTTTATCCTGCTTTTCCGGCGCAGCCGCATACCTTCATACGGTTCATGACCAGCCCTTTTACTGCTGCCATAGCTGCCTTTCCATAGGCCTTCGGATCATATTGCTTCGGGTTCTCATTGTACAGCTGGTTCCAGCCTTCCGTGAAGGCTACCCGCAGCTCCGTGGCAAAATTAACCTTGCAGATACCTCTCCTTACGCAGTCCATGACCTCCTCATCACTAATCCCGGAAGCACCGTGCAGAACAAGGGGAATGGAAACCACCTTCGCAATCTCCGATAACCGTTCCTTATCAAGTACCGGTATTCCGGCATAAAAGCCGTGGGCCGTACCGATAGCCACCGCCAGGGAATCCACCCCTGTCCTCTCGACAAATTCCTTTGCCTGCCCGGGGTCTGTATTGGTATCCGCCTCTGCTTCCAGGTCATCCTCTTTGCCTCCGACCTTACCCAGCTCTGCTTCTACCGGAATTCCCAGCTCCTTTGCATAATCTGCTACCTTTTTAGTAATTGCTATATTATCTTCAAAGCTTTCATGGGAACCGTCGATCATGACAGAGGTATATCCATCCTTGATACACTCCACTGCCAGCTCATAGCTGCTGCCATGATCTAAATGCAGGCATACCGGAACCTTAGCCCTGGCCGCCTCTGCCTTGACAATCCCGGCGTAGGTTGCGCTGGTTCCGTAACGGATAGTCGAGGGAGTTGTCTGGATCATAACCGGGGCCTTCAGCTCCTCCGCCGCAGCAATGATTGCCTTGATCATCTCCATATTTTCCGCATTGAAGGCACCTACGGCGTATCCACCTTTTTGTGCTGCTAACAGCATCTTTTTCGAATCAACTAATGGCATTCTCTAATCCTCCTAATATGCTTTTTTTGTTAGGAGGATTTCTCCTCCTAATATACCTTTTTTGTTGGGAGGATTTCTCCTCCTAATATGCTTTTTGTTTGGAGGAAAACTCCTCCTTAAACAATTGATTTATATTTCTATCCTTATTATAGGTTTTTCCGGATAAAATATAAGAGAAATACAGGACAGGAGGACTTCCTCCATGTCGCATTCTCGAAGGTAGGGCTGCGTCAGGGATATTGACTTGTTATTCTGGAATTGATACACTTAAGTGGGAAATCCTTAACAAGATAGAAAGGGGTGAGTACATGCGTACCGCATATACGGATTTAGATATTAAGATCACTATTGATGACACTACTTTTCATGTATTGCAGATCGTGTTCGAACATTTTAAACGTCCCATGCCCAGGCACAGCCATGGAAATAACAGCTATGAGCTCCACTATATTCCCCAGGGACATGGCTCCGTAAATATTGATGATACGGTATACGATGTTACGCCCAATACTATGTATATGACCGGCCCCCATGTGGAGCATGAACAGATTCCGGCAAAAGAGGATCCTATGGCGGAGTATTGTATCTATTTCAAGCTGCAAGGCAGTCCGGCTCCCGGTAAGCGTACCAAAAGCACGACGGTTTCCCTCTTTGAAAAAACCCATTTCTGGTACGGCCAGGATTCCCAGTCCATCCATCCCGTCCTGACACAGCTCTTCCAGGAGCTGGAGCACCAATATACCGGTTACCGCCTCCAGGTGGAAGCCCTGCTTAAGCAATGCATCGTAAAAATTGTTCGGAATTATGAAAATAAAAAGGAATTGGAGGCTCATTTCCAGCCTTCCAATTTAGTGGACAGTAAATATTTGATCATCGAGGAAAGCTTCTTATATGATTATGAGATCCTAACTCTTGATACCCTGTCAAAGCGCCTTGGTCTGAGCAACCGCCAGACGGAGCGGTGCCTGAAGGAGTATTACGGCAAGACCTTCCTCCAGAAGAAGGCAGAAGCAAGGATGTCCATGGCTAAGATTTATCTGAGTGATCCGACCCTGACTATTTCTGAAATAGCAAACCGCTTGAATTATTCTTCCGGGGAGCATTTCGCTTATGCGTTTAAGCAGTATTATAAGACCTCGGCCAGTGAATATAGGAAGCGGAAGCTGAAATGAACAGGCCTTATACAAAACTATGTATAAGACCTGCTTTTGTTTTTCACTGTATACTTGTTTATATCCGGAATGACTTAATACTTTCTAAAGAGCAGCAGGACAATGGGGAATTGATAGTTTCCCTGGCTATTTTACCTTAAAATGCTCTACTTCCCCCATCATCTGATTCGTGGCCTGCTTCAGCACATTTGCGGCAGCGGCAACCTCTTCGACAGAGGCACTCATCTCTTCAGAGGAAGCTGATATCTGCTCTGAGGAAGCTGAAATTTCCATGGCGGAGGATGAGATTCCCTCGATACGTCCCATTACCTTATTCTTGTCCTCTTCAATATCCCTGGCTGAAGCTTGTATTTTTTCCATTTTAGGAATAATCTCGTCAACAGCTTCCACTATCTTTTGGAAGGAAAGCAGAGAATGTTCGATAACGCCCACTTGATTCAACAGCTCCTGATCCATCGTAATAGAATTTTCCACCATAGCGTTAGTTCCCGCGGATATTCCAGCTACTACCTTGCTTATTTTGTCGGAGGATACTTTGGATTGCTCCGCAAGATGGCCGATTTCGTTTGCAACCACCGCAAAGCCTTTTCCCGCTTCCCCCGCTCTGGCGGCCTCAATGGAGGCGTTCAGCGCGAGCAGGTTCGTCTGGTCTGCAATGCTGTTGATCAAATCGGTAATCTCGCCAATCTGATGGATTTCGTCTCCAAGAGAAGCCGTCTGCCTATGAAACTCTTTAAAGGAGTCGCTTATCTTCGATACTGATTGGTTCAGCAGATTCGCCTCTTTGCTGCTATCTGCTGCCAAGTCGCCGACATCTTTGGAATTTGCACCGACATCTTCTATCTCGCCGATGATGTCGGTTAGCTTTTCATTAAAACGATCCATAATACCTGTAATCATTACCAAATCCTCAGACTGCTGATTGGTACCCTTGGCAATCTCGGTTATGGTTCCCGTTACATTTTGCGCCGCATCCGCAATTTCTTCGGTCACAAAGGATAAATTCTCCGCCTGCCCATTGATGTCACCAGAATTTTTCCGAATCTTTTCAATCATGCTTCCGGTGGATTCCTGCATCCTTTTCATTGAATTCATCATTTCCCCGATTTCATCCTTCTGTCTCAGATATTGGGCAAAAATCTCTTGGGAAAAATCTCCGCCCGCCAACAATTTCAAATGCTTCGAGGTCAATTTAATTCCCTTCGTTATCGTATGCGACATGAAATACATGGCAGCTAAGCTGAGCAAGATAAATATCAATGAAATGGACACAGCCGTTACCTTCAAGCTATCGAGAACAGACAAGGCTTCATGCTCCGTCACGGTAATACCTACAGACCAGCCCGTTTGGACAATCGGCGCATAGCCTACAAACTTTTTTTCGCCCTTATATGTAATCTTGCCCATTCCGGTCTCTCCCGCAATCATTTTCTTCTCAATTTCGGCCAACGCGGTAAGGCTTGCATCTGTTTTTGCCACCTCAATGTCATTTACTTCCTGAATTACCTTCTCTGGATCCTGATTCGCGATGGAAACTCCGGCGCTGTTTATCATAAAGGTGGTACCGTTTTCTCCTACTTGGATGGAATTCGTAATTTCACTCAGCGCATTTCCATCTCTCGTTTCCAGAAGGATCGCCGCCACTTTTCCATTGTTAAAAATAGGTGCTGCATAAGTCACAACAAACCGCTTGTCCGGCGTAACGAGAGGATCCGATACCACTCCTTTTCCGGTTAGTGCAGTCTGAAAATAGGCTCTATGGCTGATCTCAGCGGTGGAACCGTCAGTATTCAGCAGATTTCCGTCCAAATCCGCAATTCCCATTCGGATTGCTCCGAGCCGCTCTCCTTCACCCTCCAAAATCTTAAGCTTTTCATCCAAAGAAAGATTTGGGCTCTTGATATCGTCCCTTTCTGCAACAGTTTCCAGAGCTTTTATCTCTCCGTTAACTCTGGAAATTATGTGTTCCGACGTTTGCTTTGCAATTTCCGGCAGCACAATCTCTAGGTTCGACTCCAATGCGGATTTCGCATTAAAATAAGAAGAGACCCCGATTCCGGTACAGACGGTCACAATTATAACCCCAAAAAACACCATCATTTTCGTTTTAATACTTTTCATTTTCCTTCCTCCGTTCCATGTTATTCCGCTATCTTTATGTAAGTAATTCTATATACAATATATCACGAAAATCGACAATCAGGAAGCAAAATCATATATTATTCTAGGATTATATTTAACAAAAAAAAGCTCACACTCCCATCGAATTTTGGAAATCCCCACGCACCTAAAATGGGTATGACTTCCTTCTTATATTCTACCAGAATTGGTACCCAATCCGTCGGAAATATCTCTCCGGTACGAATCCTTCCCCCCTTAAAATTCCGTATACAGCCTTTCAAGTATTTTCAGCATTTCCCCGTTCTCCTCCAATATGAAATTATATCTGCCACACATAAACTGCCTCCATCCTATCAATCACTTGTTAAATAAATCAAAATGAAACATGTCATTAATTGACACCTTTTTATGCTATACTATAATTATAAAAGATGGACGCAAACATAAAAAAACATTTTTATTTTAGCCTTATCCTTCAAGGATATGGTGAATATATCGCAGACACCATAATTCTACCACTAGTGGGTGTAGTTCTACCAAGAAAGAGGTTATACTTTGGGTAAAAGGAGGGCAACGGTATGGAACAAGAAAAAATCGGAAAATTTATAGCAAGCTGTAGAAAGGAGCAAGGTCTGACCCAGGTCCAATTTGCAGAAAAGCTTGGTGTGACAAATAAAGCTGTTTCAAAATGGGAAACCGGAAAATGTCTACCTGATACAGCACTGTTTAATGATATTTGTCTGTTGCTTAATATCACATTGAATGAATTATTTGCCGGAGAAAAAATTACTCCGGCAAACATTGAGAAAAAATCCGAAGAAAATTTATTGCGCATTGCTACGGATTATCAAGAACGGGATTATCATACCATTTTAAACTCTTCTTTATTTGGAATTGGGTTAGGAATGGTTGTTGCATCCATCGCAGTTAACAATCCTATTTTCAAAATTATTTGGGTCGCCATTGCACTTTCTGCGATGTTATTTGGTTGCTACAAGCTTGGAATTAAAGGCGGCCGATTACTGGAAATTGCCAAAATCGTATCTTTAGTTGTATTAGCTATTGGCATTTTATTTACTGTTGATTTAGGTATCAATTATGGAAATGCCTTACTAACTGATGATCACGATGGTATAGTTCTTACAGGAATTTTAGGCAGGCTTATATATGGTGATACGGGATGGTCATTGCCTGCATTTTTTCAATCATTTAATAATATGCTAATAGCTACTACTATATTTGCTATTGAAAATATTGTTTTGTGGTGTATTTCAATTGCAAAGAGCAAATGATTTACCATTATTTAAATCAAATATTGCCTAACCGGTTTTCCCTTATCATTTTCAGGCTATTAATACCGGATGCCATAACAAGCTTTCTCAGAGGAGGAACGTACATAAACGGAGATTTTAACACCTTCAGATATAATTTCAGCCTCAAGCCAAAGGTCTTCCTCCGGTAGGCCTTACACGGTTTGGAGCCTTTGGCATTCAATACCTTACTTAAATAATACCCCGTATTGATCGCGCTGCTGATCCCCTCTAAGGAGCTGGGGCTAATAAATCCCGCTGCTTCACCAATCAGGAATATATTATCCTTACCCGTACAAAAGTCTCCAAGCCTTGACGGCCGAAGCACAAGGCAGCTTTCTGTCCTCAGGGCTTCCCCAAAGTGGATTCCCAATTTCCCAAGCCGCTCCTTTTGGTTTTCAAACCGCTTACGGCATCCGTGCTTTGGATATGCACCTCCGAAAATAAAATACCCGTCCTTTGAAATTGTCCAGGAATAGCAATCCGTGTTTTTTGAATCAAAGATACAGGAGTAAAACGGAGTGAGGTTCCTTTCTTTGAACCATTGCTGTATTGATACATAGCTCCTGATTTTTTTATCCGGATACAGGTATCTCCTCACCATTGAATTGGCTCCGTCCGCTCCGACAAGATACTTTCCGGAAATCACACGTCTATGATCTCCCTGCATAAATTCGACATCATAATATTCCCCCTGCTTCTTGATGCCAGTACAGAGGCAATTTTCAAAGATTTCTACGTGGTTTGGAATCAGGGCTTTTAGCCACAGGTCAAATTTATGTCTGTCCAGGTTGATATAAAACCGCTGATAATGCTGCGTAGCACCTGCATCCAGGTCTATGGTCCGAACTGCAAAAATCTGCGGATCAACAAGAACTTCTTTGGGTAATGTAAGGCCAAAACGGGAAAGAGCCTTTTGCGCATCCATTGCCAGCAGCCCGCCGCATGGTTTACGAAAACCCTTTTCCTCTGATCCTTTTTTATCTATAACGGCAACCGAATACTTTTTATTTAAAAGCCGTGCCAGCGTCGCACCGGCAGGCCCTAACCCCACAATGATAATATCATACAATAAAACACACCCTCTTTTTATTAAGTCTTCTAATTAAGCTACAGTCGGTTCTTAGTAAGCTTACTAAGCCTTCCTATTAAGTAAAATAGCATAGCATGAATTGAATGTCAATACTAATTTATTGATAAACAATAAATTATTATTGACATAGAACAAATTAAAATTC
>JARKQP010000435.1 GCA_029974875.1 Mobilitalea sp. | reverse complement strand
AATGCAACGCCTGCCCATCCCAGGTCGAAGGCCTTCGCAACCATCTCATAATTGCTGCCTACCACGGAAGAGGATAAGAAAAACGGATTCTCACATTTTACCCCGCAAAATTCAATGGACAGGTCTGCCCCGCCCGGTGTGACCCTCTCTGTTTCTCCCAGACTGACCATAATCTCATCAATTTCAACCGGCTTGCCCAGCCTTGCCTTTAAACACTTTTTCATGCAGGTCTTTTCTTCACAGCCCTTGCATGGAAGGTCTTCCGGTAATTTATTCACTGCCCCGGCTTTGTTTTCAAAACGCAATGACCTTATAATACTGTCCACGGGGAGGCCATACCGGCATGCCTTTGTGCATGGAGCCTCATTACATAGGAGGCAGCCTCCCACTTCTTCTATCAGGTTAATGTCCCTGTATGCTGCTGCATTACTCACCGTAATCACTCCCAATCTTTTTCGCAAGCCATACCTGCATCCTAAGCTCTCAATAATATCCAAAGGTGCAGCTTGCCCGCACGCTTAAATTCACCCTATCATCCTATCCCGGAGGAAAGCTCCCGGTTCGGTAACCTTTTTACAAAGCGTCCGTAACCGGCCTCTCCTACAAAGCTCCCCTGATCATAAACCAGCTTTCCCCTGACATAGGTCTGAACCGGGTATCCATGCAATTTCTTTCCTTCCCAAATGGTATGGTCATAATCGGAGTGCATATTATCCACCGATATGGTAAAGTCCTTCTCCGGGTCATAAATTACAATATCCGCATCCTTACCAACAGTAATGGAGCCCTTATCCGTACAGCCAAAAATCCTGGCGGGATTCGTGGAGCACACCTCCACTGCCCGGTTAAAGCTTATCCTCCCCTCATTGGCCGCAGCCAGCATGTAAGGGTATAGATTTTCAATTCCGGCACAGCCATTTGGAATTTTAGTAAAATCATCCTTTCCCCAGTCCTTTTCATAGCTTTGGAAGGGGCAATGGTCCGTTGCTACCGTATCAACCGTTCCTTTTTTAACCGCATCCCATAGCGCATCCTGGCTCTCCTGTGCCTTAATCGGAGGTGAGCATACAAAGTTCCTTCCATCCTCCCTCTTGTAGACGTCACAGGTAAACTCAAGATACTGGGGACAGGTCTCGATATAAATCGGATGTCCTGCCAGCTTTGCTTCTACTGCTGCCTCCAGTCCCTCCTTATCTGCCATATGAACGATATATAAGGGTGCATTCACTGACTTCGCCCAGTGGACCGCTCTTTTATCCGCTTCTGCCTCAACAAATTCCGGTCTGCTTAAGTAATGGTACCAGGCGGAGGTTTTACCCTCCTTTAAGAACTGCCCGATATTGAGGTCAATCACATCCGGATTTTCCGCATGAATATTGGTGATTGCCCCTACCTCCTTTGCTTTTAACAATACCCTGACCAGGGTCGCGTCATCCACCATCATGCCTTCCTTTTTATAGACCAGGAAACACTTGAAGCTGGTAATTCCATAACCAACTGCCTCTTCAAACTCCTCCAATAAATCACCGCCATTTAAGTCGGTAATGATACAGTGGAAGGCATAATCCACACAGGCCTCCGGATCGCACATCTGCTCCCTTTCCTTCACCGTCTGTAAAATACCTTTACCCTTCCTCTGCATCGGATAATCGAATACTGTGGTAACCCCGCCGCAGGCTGCCGCCCTGGTTCCGGACAAATATCCATCTGCAGATACGGTTCCGCCAAAGGGCATGGCCAGATGGGTATGGGCATCAATGGCGCCCGGCAATACATACTTTCCTGTTGCATCTACCACCTGTGCAGCCTCCAGCCCCAGGTCTTTCCCAATGCAGACAATCTTTTCATTTTTTATGGCGATATCCGCGGCAAAGCTCTCTTTTGCCGTCACAATTATTCCATTTTTAATTAATAAATCCATAGCACTCCTCCATTCTGCCTGGTTTCAGCCAGGTGAAGGATAAACTCCGGGGAGTTTATTCCTTCCCTAAGAAAGCTGCCAGCGCCAGTTGATGGCTTTCAATAATCCTTTCAGGAACACTTGTTTCTTTCTCTAATTATTGATTAATTTTGTAGACCAACACTAAGCCGGATCTTTGGTATACCTGGGAAACCTCCACTAAATCCATACCACCGGCATTAGCTGCAATCAGATTGGATACCCAGGTTACGCCAAAATCCACCTGTGCATTATTTACTGCAGTCGTTTCTGCAATATCACCGCCTCCGGGAACGATGGTGACATTTAAGCCAGCCTCGCTATAATAACCCTTTTCCAGTGCCACATAGTAGCCCATGAACTGTGCCTGGGGCAGCCATTTTAACTGGATGGATATATCCGTCTTCTCCGGTGAGAATTCCCCATCAGATGCCATGGCTTTGTCCCAGTAGGAAGCATCCCTGATATTATCTAAGGTAAATGACTTTAATTTGTCTGCCGCCACAGAATCAGACAGCTGGATGTACTGCTTTGCCAAATCCAGGGTCTGCTGTAAGGCTGTGTCATCCATGTTGCCATAATTGGTTACTGTAGCTCCGGTGGTATCTGTTTCTACAAGCTTCTTGACCTCACCTGCCATGTATTTCTGATGGTCGGTAGAAACAGAGGAACCGTATTTAAATACAATCTCTGCCGCTTCATCAGGATTTGCGCAGGCATATTCCCAGCCCTTCATTGAGGCATAAATGAATGCTTTCACGGTCTCAGGATTTGCCTCTGCAAATGCCCTGGTACAGAAGATATTATCCTCCAGCATTGCTACACCCTCATCATTCATATCAACGGTTTTAACAGCATCTCCATAACCATAGCCACCATCATAGCTGTTCTTTACCAGACCCAGTTCATTGTAAGTCATGGCTGATGCCAACAGGATGGAATCATCGTCAAAGCCATCCATATCAAAGGCCTGGCTCAGGAAGGTGGTAGGCTGGCCGTACTTTGCTAATAAGGCCTGGATCTCATATTCGTTGCCGAGTCCCCAATTACCGACCTGGCCTTTGGATGCCGCATCTTTAATTACGTCTTCTGGGCTTGCATCAGCGCTGTAGTATTGACCCTCGGATTCAGGAGCTGTGGTATCAGCATCCTCAGCGGGGGTTGTTGCCTCCGGTGCCTGGGTAACCCCTGGGCCGGTAGTGCTCTCCTTACCGGCAGTTCCACAGGCGGCTAACATAGAAGCTACTAATGTTAGGATCAATAACAAGGACAAAAGCTTAGACAGTTTTTTCATAAAATAATCCTCCTTTAATAAATGATTGAACAATTGTTAACTAACTTTATATTTCAGTTGAATCCGCCTTTACCGGCGTCCTTTCAACAAAATACCTTCCACAACCAGAAGAATCACATACATGATAATTCCGATGGCACAGGCCACTGTAATATACGCCCACGCCGTTGCATACTGCGCCAGCACGATATTTTCACGGATCTGGCGTCCCACGCCGATGATATATTCAGCAAAATACTCACTTACCAGCGCGCTGATGACACTGCCCGGAACACTGACCCTGAGGGCAGTGAATATATAGGGTATACTGTTGGGTATCCGCAGTTTAAAGAAAACTGTTGCTTTACCCGCCGCATAGGATGTCATCAGATCGAGGGAAAATGGCTTTAGCTCCGTGAACCCCCGGTAAGCATTGATGCTCATAGACACAATACACGTAATCATTACGACCAGCATTTTAGCCAGCATACTCCGGGTGTTTGGATCCTTGCTAAAATCCTTTGTCAGGTTATTTAAAATCGGGGCAATGGCGATAATCGGTATTGCATTAAAGGCGGAAACCACCGTTAGTCCGCCGGCACCCCATTTTGGAAACATGGTCGCCAGGACTGCCAGTAAATATCCAAGCACAGACCCTAATACCAGCCCTCCCAGCGCAACGGTTACTGTTGCCCGCACATTTGCCATGATTCCCGGTACATTATCTGAAATAATGTTAAAAATTCTTCCTGGCAGCGGTAAGGTGAAGGTATCCGCCCCGATGAGCCTATGCAAAATTTGCGTCTGCCAAAGAACCGCAACCAGTATACCAAATAGGACAGGGTATAGGATGGTGCTCAGGGACTGCTTTGTTATTCTGAAATGCTTCTTAGTTTCCATCCTCACCCACCCCCTTCTTCGCTTTCTTAATCCGCTTGTAGGGTGACAGCAGATTTTCGATAACCACCATCAGGTAATAGCTTAGAATTCCGATGATTGCACTGAAGAATACGATCTGCCAGAATACATAAATTGACATTGCATGCTTTAAGGATTGGGACAGCATAGTGCCAAGTCCTCCGCCCCCCTGCAGGGTATCAACTAAAATGGAGGCCGTAATTGCCATCGGTGCCGCTATCTTAAGACCTGTGAAAAAATACGGCATGCAGAAGGGAACCATAAGCTTGCTATAAATCTGGAAGTTTGTAGCCGAGACAGAATACATCATCTCCCGCTTCTCCTTTTCCACTGCCTTAAAGCCCGCAAGGGTATTGGTGGCGACCGGGTAGAAGGTAAGGATAGCTGCGATTACAATACGGCTGCTGTCGATATCCTTTGTAACTGCCAGGATAATCGGTGCCATACCCAGAATCGGAATCATCTGTATAATCATCAGGTAGGGGAAAAAGATCTTCTCCACCGGCCTAAACATGCTCATGAAGAAGGCCAGGATAAAGCCGATCACAATACCGGCCAGAAAGCCGATCAGGGCACGGAGCAAGGTAATACCGGCATTGCTTAATACAATCTGCAATGCGGTCTGCGTACTGTTGATTAATTTATCGCTTATGACGGACTGTACAATCTGATAAAGGTGGGGAAGAACATTTTCAGGCGTCCGTTTTGACTGTGCAATTACGGTTGCTCCGATCTCCCATACTCCGATTAAGCCAAGCACCCAGACAAAGGTTACCATTTTATTAGAGGTAAGAATTTTTTTCATTCCTTATACCCCCTCAAAGCTGTTTCTCACCTTGGTAACCAGGGTATTAAACTCCGGTGAGCTTTTGATGGAGATGTCTCTCGGCCTTTCCAGGTTAATATCAACGATGGCAGATACCCTGCCGGGATGCGGGGACAATACTACCACCCGGTCTGATAAAAATACCGCCTCCTGGATGTTGTGGGTTACAAACAGGATTGTCTTATTCGTCTTTTTCCATATCCGGAGTAAATCCTCATGCAGCTTCTCCTTCGTAAATTCATCGAGTGCCGAAAACGGCTCATCCATGAGTAAAATCTCCGGCCGTATTGCCAGCGCCCTCGCAATGCCAACTCTCTGCTGCATACCGCCGCTAAGCTCATGGGGATATTTCTTACCAAATTCCATTAACCCGACCAATTCCAGCATTTTAGTTACTCTGGCTGTTCTTTCCCGCCTGGGGATTCCCATCATTTCCATCGGCATACATACATTTCTTCTTACGGTTCTCCATTCATATAGCACCGGATTTTGGAATACCATTCCGTATTTTTTCTGAAGCCTGATCTCCCTTGGGGATTCCCCTCTTATGGATATCCTTCCGCCGGTGGGCTGCTGCAGGTCGGCAATTGTACGGAGTAACGTTGTCTTTCCGCAGCCGGAGGGTCCTAACAATGAAATAAATTCACCCTGCATAATTTCCAGGTTGATATCCTTTAATGCTACAACAGGTGCCCCTCCCTCCTTATCCGCAAAGCTCACTCCCAGATTTTCAACCGAGATCTCCACCATTTTTCTATAATCATCCATTTCCTTCACGCAAATAGTTTCCTGTCTCTCCGCAACATTCATATTCCTACCCCTTTCTCTAAAATTATTATTTCGGGCTAATATATCGGGTAGGAGGCTAACCATTAATTGATTAGCCGACCTCCCACACCGCACGTACTGAAAAAACGGCGTTAAAGCATTTTGCTTTACGCCGTTGTAAATTTTGAATCCAACTAACTTTTTTACCATAGCCGCCGGTATATCTTAATTAATGCATCCTTATCCACCGGCTTGATGGTATTGCCCGGACTTCCGCTTGCCATGGCATCCTCCGCCATCTTAGGTATCAAAGCATCAAAGTCCTCTTTCTTAATACCATATTCCGCAAGGGTAGGGATCCGGCACACTCTGCAAATTGACGCCAGGGCCTCAATAAAGGTCTCCGCTGCCGCTTCCTCACTGGTATCCTCCTCTACCGGACCGATGGCCCGTGCCATGGCTGCGAACCGCTCATAGCACCCATCCAGGGCAAAGGACAGGCATTCCACAATCAGCATGGCATTGGATATGCCATGGGGTACATGAAACAGTGCACCAATGGGTCTGCTCATGCCGTGCACCAGGGTAACTGATGCATTGTTGATGCAAACACCCGCTTCATAGGCTGCGATCTGCAGCTCCTCCCTCGCCTTCCTGTCACTGCCGTCCACATATGCCTTCGGAAGATAACGGAAGATACGCCTGATAGCGGATAACGCACAGATATCGGTGAGGGTATTACCCTTTCTTGAGGTATAGGCCTCCACCGCGTGGGTCAGGGCATCCATACCCGTTGCTGCTGTGATAGATGCCGGCGCCGTCATGGTTAAGGATGGATCCAGGATTGCTACCTCCGGCAGGAGGTCATCACCCTTTAGCAGCATTTTTATGTTCTTCCGGTTATCTGTGATTATCGTGAATTTGGTTGCTTCCGACCCGGTCCCGGCAGTGGTGGGAATGAGTACGGCCGGAGGGAATTTACCTTTGATTTCCTTGCCCATGTACTCAGCGATTGTTCCCGGCAGAACAGTCATAGCTGCGATAGCCTTTGCACTGTCCAGGGGACTCCCTCCTCCAATTCCAATCAGGAAATCACAGCCTGCTTCCCGATAGGCCCTTACCCCGGCTTCAATCATTTCTACCGTCGGTTCTCCGGTAATATCATTGAATACCTCATATTTAAGGCCCCATTGCTCCAGATAACCGGTTAGTATACTGACAATGCCTGATTTTGTAATAATTTTTCCGGTTACAATCAATGCCTTCTTCCCCTGCTCCTTAATTGCCGCTTCACTGGCACTTAATGCATCTGTTCCAAATATCACTTTATCCGGTAATATAAACTGAAACGCCATTCAGTGTCCCCCTTTTTATAAAAATTCCTCATCTACCTCCGACAGTACCTCATCCAGCTTTGCTAATTCCTCTACCAGCTGCTCCTCCGTGATAATAAGCGGAGGTGCCACCAGAATCATATTTTCATGGGTATAGGTCATGAATCTTCTGGCCTTCAGCTTTCCAAGCACCTTCCCCATGATTCCCTCCGGATCCTTTCCGTAAGGAACCAGGGGCTCCCTCGTAGTCTTATCCTTCACCAGCTCGACCGCCGAGAACAGGCCGATATAACGGACATCCCCCACACTCGGGTGCTTCTCCTTCAGCTCCTCCAATTTTTCTCCTAAAGTCTTGCCAACCTTATTCACATTGCTTAAGACATCTGCCTCCTCATAATACCTGATGCATGCCACGCCTGCGGCACAGGCCAGCGGATGCCCGCTGTAGGTCAGACCGCAGGACAGGAGGTTGTCATCAAAATACTCCGCAATCTTCCTGCTCACGACTACGCCGCCCAGCGGAACATATCCGCAGGTTACGCCCTTTGCAAAGGTCACCAGGTCAGGTACCACATCAAAGTTCTCAAAGGCAAACATTTTACCGGTACGGCACCATCCGGTCATAACCTCATCACAGACCATCAAAATTCCATACTTGTCACAGATTTTTCTCACGCCCGGCAGATATCCCTCCGGTGGGATGATGATTCCATTGGAGCCGGTGATGGTCTCCAATACAATGGCCGCTATGGAGGTTGCCCCTTCATATACAATCTGCTCCTCAAGCTTAGTGAGATAATACCCCGTCGCAGCTTCCTCCGAAGGAAATTCAATTGCTTCCCTGTAGAGATAGGGATCAAAGAACTTGATGAAACCTGGAATACCAGGCTCCAAGGGATATCTTCTGGGTTCCCCTGTCAGGTTACCGGAACCGAAGGAGGAACCATGATAGCTGCGGTATCTGCTCATTACCTTATTGCGGCCTGTGTACAGCCTTGCAATTTTCACCGCATTTTCATTGGCTTCCGCACCGGCATTCGTAAAGAACACCTTTCCCATGCTGTCCGGCATCAGGCTGATGATTTTTTCTGCAAGCTCTGCCCTGGAACCGGCACCATAGGAGGGGCCGATGTAGCAGTATTGGTCAACCTGTTCCTTAATTGCATCCCCTATTGCTTTATTTCCAAATCCCAGGTTCATATTAACCAACTGGGAAGACATATCCGTATAACGTTCCCCCTCATAATCCCAGAAATAAATTCCCTCTGCCTTTTCTACAGGAATCGGGTTAATATTCCTTTGCTTACTCCAGGATTGTAAATTATATTGCACCAGCTTGCTCTTGATCGTATTGCCCTGCATAGCATTTTCCTCCTTAAAAAAAGCAGCACGGGAAATTAACTGCCCCATTGCTGCTATTATCCATTGATCACCTTATCCCACATAACTGAAATTTATTGACCACCTTATGTTAGAGGTTATTATAATTGCTGCCCGGTATAAAATCAACCGATATACGCCCAAATCTGATTGTGCAAATGCATAAGTGCCGGTCTATATCATATCCTTCATGAACATGCCCAGGTAAAGCTGCACCCGGTCATCCAGCTCCAATGGATTATAACCGGTGACGCTTTTGATCTTTTTTAGCTGGTTCGTAACGGTATTGCGATGGACGAACAGCTTCTCGGATACCAGCTGGAGGCTTGCGTTATTTTCAAAGTAGGTCTGCAAAAGCTTCAGCAGCTCCGTGCCATTATGGCCATCATAGGCCTCCAGCTTGCCAATAGTATCATAATAGAAGCTGCGCAGGATAGATTTGTCACTGACCGCATAAAGCACCCGGTACAGATCCAGCTTATCATAGAAGCAGCAGAGCTCATTCTTCCTCCTGGCTATATCCAGCGCCGACAAGGCTTTCTCAAAATTCTTATCCTGATTATAGATCCCCTGCTGGTTCGAGCTGATCCCCATGGAAAGGCTGTGTTCCGACTTTTCAGGCCTTACTACCCGTAAAAATTCCTTAACAAAATTCTTGATATCGTCATCCGAATAGTCCACCAGTACAAGGATCAGACAGTCCTTGTAGGTGAAGGAAATGTACAGCTCCTGGATACTCCTTGCCGTCTTCTCCGCATAGTTTGCCAACACATCCATGTATTCCTGGGAGTATACACCGTCCCTGCCTACCGCATAAATACTGGCAAAGCTGAAATTCCCATCCCTTTGGTACCCATACCGCTCCATCTGCAATATCTGGGTTTCCAAATCACCTACCTTGAAAATAATATTTTTAATCGTAGTGGCCATGCTGCTTTCCACATGGTCATTGTTCATTATCCTAAGGCAAAAATCCCTGGTCATATCGACCATCCGGGTCTGCCAGGGTATGGTAAACAGCGGCAGGTTTACCTCATCACAAAATTCAATCACTTCTTTTGTAATCTCTTTCGTATGGGGACCGATATTAACGACAAAGGCACTTACTCCCGCATCGTATAGGCTTTTGGCAAACCCTAAGAGCCAATCCTTTTCCCGGTTCATAATTCCGGCTGTAAAAACCAGCTCCTGACCGTGCAGAAACGCGCTGACCTCTGCATCTTCAATGATATGCACCCATTGTACCAGGTTCGTGAGCCCGTTCCGTCCGGCTACCAGATTCATCTTGTAGAGGAAGGTTCCATTTTTGTAAAGCTTCTTTACCATGATCGCCATAAGATCACCTGCTTCCATACATAATTTCAAAAGCTTAATTATAAAAGTCCAATCACAAAAGCTTAATCACAAAAAGTTCAATCACAAAAGTCCAATCACAAAAGTCCAATCACAAAAGTCCAATCACAAAAGTCCAATCACAAAAGTCCAATCACAAAAGTTCAATCACAAAAGTTCAATCACAAAAGTTCAATCACAAAAGTTCAATCACAAAAGTTCAATCACAAAAAGGCGCTGCTAAACGCAACGCCTTTGTAATATGGTCAGAATTTTATCACAAGTCAGGAAAAGATGCAACTGGTATTCTTCCCCTATATCCAACATATTTCCTATCGGATTCCAGACCTGGCTCTTCTACCTAAGAATCTCTTCCAAAGCAGCCGCACCAAACTCTGCCAGCTCTGCATCCACCTCGGAGACTCCTCCGCTGATACCAAGTCCGCCGATGATGGTGTCCCCATCATATAAGGGCACGCCGCCGCCGAAGATAATCATGCGGCCGTTATCCGCTTTATCAATTCCATAGAAGGTTCCGCCTGGCTGGGCAAGCTCTCCTAATTTCTGCGTGGTCATTTTCACCGCAACACTGGTATAGGCCTTCTTCATTGCGATATCAAAGCTTGCTAAAAATGCATTGTCCATAACATGTACCGCAACCATATTGCCATCCGGCCCGCAGACAGCAATCACTGCGCTTAAGCCCATAACCCCGGCATGCTCTTCCACCTTTTCAATCAGCTTCTTTGCAGTACCCAGGTCTATCCGGCTGCGGCCCAGGCCTAATTTTTTCATCACGGCATTAACCAAATCTTCTTTTACCATCCCCTGCGCCACCTCTTTATGCAGACCTGCCGGACCAGCTTTCCCTGCATTGGTCCTATCCGTATTATCCTGATATGCATTACCCTGTTCTGTCAGGTAATCATTATATCGTGCCAGCATATAGAAATAATCCGCCAGCCGGTTCATGTATTTCTTCGCACCGGGATCCGCATTAAACTTCTTATCAACCATGATTAAGGTACGCTCAGCACGCCTTGCAATAGTTCTCGCAATATCGATCTGGGCTGATTTTGGATTACTGCCGGGAAGGACAAATTCTTTTTTCCTCTCGAAGCTGGCTTCAAGACGGTCAATCTCTTCCTCCAGACGGGTGACTTCATTTTCTGAAAATTTATACTCTTTATTAAACTGGTCCGCTATAGCGGCCATGATTTTCATCAGATTTCTCTGAATCCGCTCTAATTCCTTACGGATATCCTCACTGGTCTCAGAGGCCTTCACCGCTCCAATCTGGCTGGTCAGCTCATCGATTGTACCAAGGCATTGGACACGGTCATCCGTTTTTGATACATTCTGGAGCTTCATTAAATTGGTTGAACCATTATCGCCTGTTTTCGTATATATGTTCATCTTATCATCCCTCTTATGAATGCCATCGTTGTTTCCTTTATCCAAGTGTGGGCCGGTTTTTCTTCACACTTGCTATTAACACATCGGGGTGCAGAATGTGTATACCTATTTATAACTCTTTGAACGGAATGCGCTTTACGGCTCTTGCTGCATTTGCCCCAAGGCACCTCGCCTGGGGTAACGTGGGGTTTATCACCGAAAATAGCTGCTTCCCCTTTGGCAGTAAACGTAAATGCAACGCCGCCTGGGAACGGAGAATTCCGATTCCGGCTCCAAGGACGGAATCATTTGCACTGTCCAGGCACAGGCTGTCAAAATCCATTGCCTCTTTCCTGACAATCGTAAAGGGTATGCCTTCTTCTTCCATTCCTGCACAGATTTCCTCAAGAAGTGCCTCCTCCGGTTCGGTTGCATAGATTAAGATTGTTGGTTTATTCGTTATCATAGCTATGTCCATGCCCTATACATCATAAATTACCATGAAAGTGCTGGCATGAACCCGATCCCCCTTCATTCATTAGTCCTATTTCTTTTCAGCCTGACGATCATTTGACAGTTAGGCCACTTAATGCCGGATGTGAAATACTCTGTATTTCACACCAACGGACATTTGGCCGCAAGGCCACTTAATGTGCCGGATGCGAAATTCTCTTCATTTCACACTATCCGCCTATATAGGATAGTACAAGGCCGGTTGCCACTGCATTCCTGGGGCCTTCCGTCCCTCTGATATTACCCCGTCCGCATACAATCTTAAAGTTTATGAATTCCTCCATCAGCATCTCCGGAATCTCAAAATCCTCTGCGGAACCGCCTACTAAAACAATATTAGGAATATTACGCAAATTATGCTCCGGCGCCACCTTTTTTAACGCCCTTACCGCATTACGCAAGAATACCTTTTTCTTTGCCTCGTTCCGTACTGCGGCGATCTTCTCTAAGGGTATATCCTGCGTGAGCTTTATCATCTCCCCTGGAGCCAACAGCACTACACTTCCAAAATACTTGGGATCAACAGCTTCCTCAAAGAAATGGATTGCCCCGCTTTCCAGCCGCATATGATACAGGCTCTCTATCTTCGCCAGCGGATATTTCTTGATCTGCTCAGCCATCAGACGGCTGGTTAAGCCTAACTCCGCCCGGATCAGCATGGTTACCAGCTCTCCGGCTCCGGCCTGATGTGTCACCGCCACACGGCCCTCTTCATCAATAACCGCTGCATCCGTTGAACCGCCGCCCAGATCCAGGATTGCCAGGGGCAACCTCGTTCCGGGGGTGGTAATTGCTCCCAGGGAAGCCATCACTGCCTCCACACCAGCCACCTTAACATCTATATTTAATTGCCTTTTCAACTCCAGGGCTATCTTTTCCATGGGCAATTGCCGGGTCTTTACCATAGCCGCAATTCCTACGGCCTTTTCCAGACAGGCTTCCCCTGCCAGGGAACCTGCGATTGGCACCGGTGCCAGGGTATCCACTGCCAGGATATCCGTTATCCTGATATTGCCGCCAGTCTCCCCGCTCACTTCACCCATACCTGCTTTAATCCTGGACAGCATGTTACCGATATTAGTATTATCCTGTCCGTGGATGTCCTTCACTTCACCGGCTTCCTCCAGGGTGTCCATAATCCTGTCGGCACCGGCATCAATATTTACCACATAGGTTTTATCGGCCTCCAGGTAAAGCTCTCCTGCCGGAAGGATATTCTCCTTCACATTACCATGGGGTGTCTTAATTACGACTGCGCTCCGCTTCCCGATCAGACTTTTTGCAATGGGCGTAACCTGCTTCGTCTCATCCGCATCCAGCTTAAGCAGGGTAGCTATTCCATAGGGATTTGACAGCATCCGGACCGTTTGGCCCGGAACAGCCACCTCCACCGCCGCAAGCTTGCCTTCCGGGATCTGGGATATATTTTTAACTTCATCTACGATTGGTATTTTCCGCTCCAGCCGGTTCCATACCAGCACTGCCTCATCCGCCTGTAAAATAATTCCCGTCAGGTTCAGCTGCTTACTGTACCGGTTAACCAGCTCTGCAACCTTCTCATAGGAATAGCTGCTATCCGCTATCAGGATGTACTCCGTCTCCGCCTTCCCCTGATCCAGTCCCCGGATATGGAGGATGGTTCCAACGGCCTGCCCTGTTCCTGCCGGAGTAGAGGGATTATGCCCGATCATTGAGGATTCCGTGATGATGGTTTCCGTAATCGTCTCCATGGCAGTATCCCCAATGACAGGAGTTGCCTCATTAATCCTGATCAGGCTGAGGGAGCTGACAGAAAGCTGCAGCCTTCCCATCGCCTCCTCCAGCGCTGCCTTAATTCCAGGAACATTTGCTAAGGTGCCCTTTGTTCCGGTCGTCGGCTTGGAGGCAGAAGCCAGGAAAGAAATCTTGCCATCGTCATAGAATCTGCCGACGCACACTTCCGTTGTTGAATTACCGATATCCACACCTGCAATTAATTTCAAAGAAGGATTCCCCTTTTTTCGTATATTTCTGCTGCTTCCAATACCAGCTTTGCACAGTTAGCCGCTTTGTATTTCTCAAGAAGCTCCTGGGCCATCATAACCAGCTCCAATTTGGTCGCCCTGTTCGGTCTGAGCTTATTATACATCCTTAAGATAACTTCATCCGGGACATCAACCAGTTCCGAGGCTCTTTCAAAATTCTTCGCAAGACCTATATTATCATTCTCCCTTGCTACCTCCGACTGCTCATACAGCATCTCCTTGGAGATCTTAATGTCATCTGCGGTAACATTGCCTTTTTTAATTTCTTCTATTGTTATTTCATCCAGCTTCTTACCCGTTTTTGAGCGGATCAAAGCCCTTTCATGTTCACCTAAAGGATATTTCATAATGTTCTCCTTTCCCCTCTTTCCACTCAGATAATTGCAAAGACCAAAAAACTGCCTCTATTTTTCATATCATTGGTGCAGGTTCCTGGGCGCAGTTACCTTTCTCTCCACTCAATATAGGGAATATCCTGATCCACCTGTTCCGTTTCCTTGATATGCATTAATGCTGCCTTTACCTGATAATTAGCCCTTACCATGGGATCATTCTGGCCCTCGATGGGGGTTACCTTCTCCCCCTTAACATACTTAGCCGCATTTTTTCCGATGGCGCGGTAGGTTTCCAGGGTCATGAGCGGTGCCTGGGGGAACAGCTCCAGGTTGGATAAGGGGTATAGATCCTTCTGATGGATTACTGCCGTACCCTTGGACTGTAATCCGATTCCGATGCCGGAGCCGCTTAAGCGTGCCGCCTCCAGCCCCATAAAGCATACGTCGGAGGTCTTAAGTACCTTGATTACCCTGGGAACCATCCCTTCCTCTTCCACGCCTGCCTCGATATTCTTTATTACGTCCTTCAGGCTAAGGCCATTGATCGTCATATTGATCTCCCTTTGAAATGCAGGTCCGACCCCGATCACGACCTCCTTCGGATCCGTTCCCTGCCTGGCAACCGGGAATCCCGTATAGGAGGTCTTTTCTGCCATCCTGCTTCCTACAGCCTGCGCTCCCCGGGTCAGACCCTGGACTCCGCCCTTTGCATTGATTTCCTCTATGACAAGTTTTGTGACACGTTCAATTAATTTCTCATTAATCTCCATAAATATGTCCATGCTCTACATATAGCACAAAATTCCATAACCGTGCCAGCATGGACCCGGTCCTCCCTTCGCTTATTAATATTGCTTCCTCTAACCTTACCTCCTAGAAATTATCCGGGTCAATGATGTGGGGAATTGCTTTAATCTCTTCCCAACGCCTGCCATCCACACGGTAGCCCGTACCCGGTCCCATGTAGTCATTGGGGCAGTTCACACCCGACATTACCTTAAACTCTTCATCCAGAATCGCAGAGGTCTGCATATAATCCCCGACAACCCTTTGCTTGAGCATGCTGAGAATACTTTCTGCCAGCTCCCCAAAACCGGATTCCGCTAATGCCTTAACAATGTCAACGCCGGTGATCCCACGTTTCATCATATCCTCCACGGCAATCAGATCTGTCGCTACATCACGGGATATGGTATCCTTGCTGCCATGTGCATAGGTAACAGCCTCTACCTGCTCGTCCGTAATCTCGGATAAGCCCAGATAACGGAACACTGCCTGGACCGCTTTCCCCGCAGTATGCCTTACCCTTATGACATCTTCTTCTTTTACCGGCTTTAATCCGCCATCTACCTGCATGTCCCTTTGTAGCACATTATAATCGTCAAAATCCTCCGCATCAAAGTTAGATCCGGCGAATAAATTATCGTAATTGGGCTCTCCCGCATATCCAGAGAAAATAAAGTCCGTTCCCGGTAAGAACTGCAGCATTGTTCTTGCAGTTCGTCGCATATCGGAGTTTGTAAAGCTCTGGTCGTTGGAAGAAGCACATTCCAAGCCCAGAAGTGCAGCCACTAAATTCTCGCCCAGCACTTCCCGGATTCCGGCGGGAACACTTGCCGCCACACCGATACAGCTCACGGAACCATTCTGGATGCCTTGGGAACCCGCCCCCTTTGTTACATAGAGGCATCTTGTCTCAAGATAGAGCATGGATTTCTTTTCCGCTGAACCCATCAATACTTCCGAGCCCGCACCGGAGGTAAATCTGGTCTTTAAACCGCGGGAGCCATAAGCTGCATTTAAAAATGCCTTTGAATATGGGGTATCATCCCCATCAATAAATACCTTTTCCGTACCATAGACCGACATGGTCTCCGCATAAGTAGTAAACCCGCGGATTCCCAGCTCCAGCTCCGTTGCCTCTTCCACGGCGCATTGGGTCAGGACACCCTTTCTTCCTGCCTGGGAGCCGATTAGTAGCGCAATTGCATTAAAGGGTGCATACCGTGCAATGCCGACGGTGGTCTCTTCCTCCCGAAAGCCCCGGAGGGCTCCCTCTGCGGCATCGGCAGCGATCTGGACCGGATCATCCTTTAAGTTTGTAATATGTGCCTGGTTTGCAGGAGTTCTCCTTGCCCTTATCTTCTGCATCCCCATCATCATTTCAACCACGTTGAGGTAGTTAATCACCTCCACCATTTTGGCTGGGGTAATACCGGAAACTATCTCAAGAATTTCTTTTCTGGAAACATTAATATCTACAATCTTTCTTGCAATATCAAGTGATGATATTGCCATTGATTTTTCCGTACGGTCTATACGGATTGCATAATCGGCAATAAACTCATCAATAAAATCAAATTCTTCTCTTTTCTTTCCATCCAACTCAACAATGACACCCTTTTCAATCCTGACAGAAGGCTTAGGGTCATAGGGGCTGGACATCGCCACAAATCCCATCTCAGGCCATTCGTTGATATAGCCGTCCTTGTTCACCGGGCGTCTGTCCAAAGCTTCAATTCTCTTCGATCGTTTCATATACTGTGCCTCTCATCACTTTAATTATATTTCACACTTCCCTATACGCTCTGATATAGCTGTAAGCCAGCTGGTGCTGGCTTTTCCTTGTATTCTTCAACCAGCAAAATGTGGTTTTACTTGGTTTGTTATTGGTTTTGTTTGGTTTTGACATAATAATATCACAAAAAGCAAGGAACGTCAACCTGCATTCCTTGCTTTTTTTCTGTTTTTTGTTTGTTTTGTGTTATTTTTAGTTGTTTTTAAAGACCTATCTTAAAATGCATACTATCCAGGCTTAAACCTGGCCTAAAGGCTTCCCCGGATTTCACTTTTAATAAAAATTTTCTTGGGTTAATTCGTTTTAAAGATTGCTACGGCTCCGCTTAGCTGCTCCGCAATATCTTTGGACATAACTACCTGGGAAAGGATTTCTGAAGCATGCATATTGACACTTGAATTCCTGTTCGCTATATCGGAGGTTCCCTGCGCTCCCTCCTGTGCGGCAATAGCAACTGCGTCAACTCCCGTAATTACCTCTGTAATGGAAGCCAGAAGCTCCTGTGCCGTAGCGCTGAAATCTGTCACCATGCTATCTACAAAGCTTGCATCATCATTGTATTTCTCTGCAACCTCAATCAGGGTTTGATAATCCTGATTCACATCATTTGACATGAACTTCAATAGCTCATTGGAATGCAGCGACAGATTATATACAGCCTCCGATACCTGCCCGGTAATTCCCTGAATCTCAATTACCGTGTTTTTGGAAGCATCCGCCAGCTTACTAATTTCTTCTGCCACTACGGAAAAGCCCTTACCAGCTTCTCCTGCCCTTGCTGCCTCAATGGACGCATTAAGTGCCAGCAGGTTGGTCTGGTTTGTAATTTGCATGATCGATTGGGAAAGAACGTTGATCTGCTCCACCACCTTTGAGTTTTCAATTGCCTTTTCAAGGGCTCCCTTTGTTTCCTCAAACACCTTCATGGCATTGCTCTGGGCACTTTCAACCCGCACCTGTGTATCCTTGGCACGGATTGTGATTTCATTTGCTTTCTTTGCACCCTCTCCTGATTTTTCCGCAATGGAGCGGACAGCCTTCTCCATATCCTGGGAAGTTGCCGCCATTTCCTCGGAAGAGGCTGCCGTCTCCTCCATTCCTGCTGCCAATTCCTGGGTTGTTGCAGATACGCTTTCAATCTCTTCGGTCAGCAGGTTCGCATCGCTATTCACATGCTGTACAATTTCTTCCAGATGCTCCGCTTCCGACTTCACCCTGCCCACCAATTGGTTCATGGCACTCTGCATGCTATCTAACGCGCGCAATAGCATACCAACCTCATCCTTCCGCTGAAGCAGTTTTCCGTCAACAGGAACCGACAGATCTCCCTGTGCCACATGGTCAAGGGCAGAAACCGTCTTATGCAGCCCTTTTGTGATATTGTCCGATATGACCTTGCTGATGAGAAAGGATAGGATCAGCATGACCACCACAGTGATAACCAGAATCCTGGAGCTATTATTAAACTCCTCCCGGCCTTCCTTCTCCATGGCTGCGCCCGCTTCCCGGTTATAAACCGTCAGATTCCTCACTGCGGTTTGATACTCCTCCAGGGCCGTAAGACTGTCATGATAAAATTGGTTCGCTTCGTCCGTCTTCCCCGCTCCGGTTAATTCAGTAACCTTATCAATGACTGTCCTCCAAGGAATTAGTTTTTCTTCAATTTCAGCCATAAGGGCTACTTCTTCCTCCGTTTTTAAGAGCTCCTTGAGGGTTGCCATATCTTCATTAATGGTTGTCCTGCGTGTTTCAATATCCTTTATCGTTGTTTTATATTCTTCATCCGAGGTACTCAGAATTAACGCATAGAGATTTGCACTGTTTGCCCGGGTCTGGGTCCGCAGGTCTGCTGCCAAATCCATGGATTTCATATTGAAGCTGTACATATCTGAGAATCTTTGATTGCTTTTCCATAAATACAAATACCCCATACCTGCAACGAACACGGTAACGATCAATAACAATAAGGTAATCAGCATGATTTTTTTCCTGACATTGAGATGGCTTAGCATAGATTCTTCCTCCGTTCTTTTGTATGTAACTTATGCTGTCCAGAGCTTGGGGATCCACTAGCCGAATGGAACCTACAGGCTCTGTACACCTCCGGCTCCACGATGGGACATAATATGTACCTTCAAAATCATAGGTCAGCATTTCATTACTATTTATTTTATTATACTTGGTACAAATGAACTATTCCACTCTTTTTTCGCTTTAATTTGCAAAAAACAAGATTTTTCTACAATTTATTCGACATTTATGCGATTTTCTATCAAAATGAAGAAATTATTCCCCATCCTGCCATTGAAATGCCAGAAAATAGTATCGGATTTCCACTCAAGGAATTCAGGCTATCAGTATTTGAGAGTCGGAATATTTGTATTAATCCCCCAAATTATATAAATATTTTATAACTTGCCGCAAAGAGGTTGACAAATCCATCAGATCCGAATATGCTATATATGGTTAAACCTTTTGGTTAAACTTTTTCCGTTTCGGTAGGCGAGGCTACCACAGGGATACGGGTTGCTGCCGCAAAGTAGTGGAGACACTATGAGCTGGTCAACAGTCCATGTCGAATCCAAGGCATGGAATAATGCAATTTCATCGCCCTGTGAAGCTAAAGCTTGGACGATGGCGAGGAACGCTTTGAAAGCATTAAACGCTGTAGGTATGAGGATATATCCTCTGTCATCGTCATTGATACGTTGACAGAGGATTTTTTATTTTGCCCGGAGGTGGGAGTATATGGATAACAGCAATGGCTGTAAACAATATCTAAATGATGGCTTTATGAGGAGCAGGTCTGTTTTTTCAGGTGCTTTGCCCCTCCGTGTCCGCAGTGCGCCGTTCAAATGGTAGCCTGCCGATTTCCGGACCAGCCGGATAGACCATACAGCCATCGTTTAGGATTTCTGGACGGTGGCTTTTTCATGCCCTTTTAAGGACTAAGATATACAGCAACACCCCACAAGGGGTTTATATAAATATTCTAAATAATAAGTGAGGTGAATGGAATGGAAACTGGAAGTAAACACAGCCCTGACCCTGAGGGGCGACACCGAAGTATGGCGACGGATGGAAACAAGCTTTCCATTCCATCACCATAAAAGAAAACGTATGCCCATTAGTTTATGGGCTGTGCTTCCAACGATCTTTTAAAAATCAGGGTACCCTCGGAAACTCTTTGTATAATCGGCCACAAAGTCGCATACAGGGGAGTTTCTGGGAGTGCTCCATCAGAATGGAGGTACAGACCAATGCAGAAGACCAAAAACAACCGTATCGAAACAAAAAGGATGCTTGCTGAAAGAGCACACCGTGATGAGGTAAGGAGCAGGCTAAAATCTGCCTCCACCTTTGAAGCTGATACTTTACTTATCAGGCTGGGAACAACCCACGAGGGCTTGAGCGAAATTCTTGTGGACGCTTCCCGTGAGAAGTATGGCAACAATCTGGTTACACAGGGTAAAAAGGAATCCTTGCTCCAGCGCATCTGCAAGGCGTTTATCAACCCCTTTACCGCTATCCTGTTCGGGCTGGCAGCGGTGTCGGCCTTTACTGATATTATTCTGGCAGAGCCGGGAGAAGCCTCCCCTATGACCGTTATCATCATTATGACAATGGTGATGGTATCCGGCCTCCTGCGGTTCGTCCAGGAAATAAGAAGCGGGAACGCAGCGGAGGGTCTGCTGAAAATGATTAAGACTACCACCTGCGTCCAGCGGCAGGGGACCAAAAAGGAAGAAATCCCTTTGGAGGATGTGGTCGTCGGGGACATCGTGCATCTTGCGGCAGGCGACATGATTCCTGCTGATATGCGTATCCTCCGCGCCAAGGACCTGTTCATCAGCCAGTCGGCGCTGACCGGCGAAAGCGAGCCCGTCGAGAAATTCCCTGACGCGGCAAAGGACAGCTACGGCACGATGACCGAATGCCCAAACCTTGCCTTTATGGGTTCAAATGTCATCAGCGGCAGCGCCGTAGGCGTGGTAGCGGCGACGGGCGACGACACAATGTTTGGCGGCATAGCGGCGAACGTCAATGATAAGCCTGTCCAGACCAGCTTTGAAAAAGGTGTAAACTCAGTGTCGTGGCTGCTCATCCGCTTCATGCTGGTGATGGTGCCGGTGGTGCTGTTCATCAACGGCTTTACGAAGGGCAGCTGGATGGACGCCGTCCTATTCTCTCTTTCCATCGCTGTAGGTCTTACGCCTGAGATGCTGCCCATGATTGTCACCACCTGCCTTGCCAGGGGCGCAGTAGCGATGTCGAAGGAAAAAACGGTTATTAAGAACCTGAACTCTATCCAGAACATCGGCTCCATGGATATCTTATGCACGGATAAAACCGGGACTCTGACCCAGGATAAGGTAGTGCTTGAGCGCCATCTTAACATCCACGGCGAGGAGGATGTGCGGGTACTGCGCCATGCCTTCCTTAACAGCTATTACCAGACCGGGCTTAAAAACCTCATGGACATCGCCATCATTGAAGGGGCTCTCAAGGAGCAGGATACCGCCCCGGAGCTGCGCGGAATCACGGACAGGTTCACAAAGGTGGATGAAATCCCCTTCGATTTCGAGCGCCGCCGCATGAGCGTAGTGGTAGCGAATGGAAAAACACAGATGATTACCAAGGGAGCGGTAGAGGAAATGCTGTCCGTTTGCAGCTTTGCCGAGTATGGCGGAAATGTTCTGCCCCTGACCGATGACATCCGGGAATATATCCTGGGAAAAGTGGATGAACTAAACGATGAGGGTATGCGGGTCATCGCCGTGGCACAAAAAACCAATCCTTCACCCGTGGGTGCGTTTTCAGCAGCCGATGAATCAGAAATGGTGTTGATGGGCTATCTGACCTTCCTGGATCCCCCGAAGGAATCCACGGCTGCGGCAGTAAAAGCCCTGAAGGACCATGGTGTGGACGTAAAAATCCTGACTGGCGACAATGACAAGGTGACACGCTGCGTCTGCCGCCAGGTTGGTATCCCGGTCGACCAGATTTTGCTCGGCTCCGATTTAGACAGCATGACCGACGAGGCTCTCGGCAAAGCTGCCGAAGATGTAAGCGTCTTTGCTAAGCTATCTCCCCAGCAAAAGGCACGGGTTATTACAGCTTTACGGGGTAACGGCCACAGCGTCGGCTATATGGGCGACGGCATCAACGATGCGGCGGCAATGAAGGCCTCTGATGTAGGCATTTCAGTGGATACCGCCGTGGATATCGCAAAGGAGTCCGCCGATGTCATCCTGCTGGAAAAGGATCTGATGGTTCTCGAAAAGGGAATTATCGAAGGACGCAAGACCTATGCCAACATGATCAAGTATATCAAAATGACAGCCAGCTCCAACTTCGGCAACATGTTCTCAGTATTGGCGGCCAGCGCTTTCCTGCCCTTCCTGCCAATGCTGCCGATCCAGCTGATCCTCCTCAATCTGATATACGACCTAAGCTGCACAGCAATCCCGTGGGACAATGTGGACAAAGAGTTCCTTGCCCTGCCAAGAAAATGGGACGCTTCCTCCATCGGCCGGTTCATGGTGTGGCTAGGCCCCACAAGCTCGGTGTTTGACATCACCACCTACCTGCTGATGTACTTTATCATTTGCCCTGCCCTGTGTGGCGGACAGCTGTTCCACCAGCTTACCGATCCGTTAATGCAGGTCCGCTATATCGCCATTTTCCAAGCCGGCTGGTTCGTGGAATCCATGTGGAGCCAGACCATTGTCATCCACATGATACGCACGCCAAAGCTCCCCTTTATCCAAAGCCGCGCGTCGCTGCCCGTAACACTGCTTACCTTTGCCGGGATAGCTGCCCTGACCCTCATCCCCTTTACCAGCCTTGGTACGGCAATCGGCCTGGCCGCTCTGCCGCCCATATACTTCGCATGGCTGGCACTGACCATACTCCTGTATATGGTGCTGGTGACTGTTTTCAAAAATATTTTCGTCAGAAGGTATGGGGAACTGCTTTAATGTTTTTAGGTAAATAAGAGCAAACCGCTGCATTCCGTCACAAAGCACAGGAACACAGCGGTTTTCTTTTTTTTATTCATGGCAAACGGGTCAGCACTGCTTCACCCCGTTTATTCGGCCCCGATTGTTAACTGATAATGATAGCTCCCTTTTCCAATCAGGTATTCATCATGGATCGTCTTCATCCAGCCCGTATCTCCGCCCACTCCGGTATGGAGATAATCCACATTCAAATACACCTTTCCATCCCTTACCAGATCATCTTCATAATCAGCCTTATCGCAAGCCTCTATCGAATAGTCATGGATGTCAAAATGGAAGGGCGTCGCTCCGGCGACACGGATTCCCTGCCCCTTGGCGTCTCCTACAAGCAGGTATCTGACATCCTCTTTGCCGCCGCAGTCCACCGGCTTAATATAAGGTGTATACTGCTCTGCAACCGTGCTGCTGTAAATTCCGACATGAGCTGCGCTCTTACGGTCCGCGTAGTTCTCCCATGGACCTCTTCCATACCAGGTGATATTGTTCTTATCACAAGGTTTCTCTCCTGAATTATCCCCTGGCAATACAAAGGTCATGCCAATCCTCGGAATTGTCTTGGTATTACAGTTGTTAATTACTGTTTTATTTATTTCAATTCCCCTGCCGCCAACGCGGTACTGGGTTGATACGATTAATTTATCCTGATTGTAAGCTACTTCTGTAAATATCAGAATCTGTGTATCTGTTACAAGTATATTTACACTCAGTACCTCCTGCTCCAGCTGGTTCAGTCCAAGCGCCTTCCAGTCATCCGCATAATTTCTTCCTGCATCATGGGTACCCTCGTCAATTCCAGTCACAGCACGGTAGAAATTATCATTACCGCC
>JARKQP010000433.1 GCA_029974875.1 Mobilitalea sp. | reverse complement strand
GTAAGTTGTCTCCTCCGGAGAACTACCTGCTATATAAACAGATGGACAGAATTTTTATTTAGTTATTAGTGACATTCAACGTTATAACACTATAATCTCCCACTCCACAGTTATTGGTAGCTCTGCATACAAGTTGGTATGTTCCGGCATCATAAAAAGCAATATATACAAAACGACCTGAAGGATAAACCGAATTCCGACCCTGGGGATTGAGTATCCACTCGTAGTTTGTCGGGATTGGTGCTCCATGAGGAAGAATAGCTTCATATCCTGCTTCCTGTCCATTCGGAGGGCTTTGCGGCCCTGCAATCCATTGTATTGCTGGTGCCCCAAAATATACATTCAAGGGGTTTAAATTAATAGTGCGGTTGCTGTACACGATTTTGCATTCAATCATATCCGCTCCGTTCCTTACTTTTCTATAGACAGCGATATCAGTACCCTGACCCGAAACCAATGTCAGATTACTGTTATTTGTACCCCACTGCACCGTAAATCCCGACGGAAGCCTATTAAAATTTCCAATAGTATAAGAACCTTCATTACAGGGTGCCGGGGGACCGGAGATAGGGAGATTGACTTTAAAATATCTCCTGCTGCTTAAATTGTATGGACATTTATCGCGTGGGTGTATATACCGGCCCCACGGTCCCCATTTCGACTCATATAAGCCGGAAGGTAACCTAATGGCAGAATGGTCACATTGATTTACCCATTTTTTAAGAGTATGGCTCCATGTCCAACAAGAGCCAAACCATACCTTCGTAGCCTGATATTCCGGAACTTCTATATAACTCCCATCTGTCCAGTATCTGGTTATATTGGTGGGGCCGGGAAGGGTTGTATTTGGATCTTTTTCATTAAAGATGAGTCCGTCAAGTATCGTGAACATATTTATCCACATAGTATTGCCTCCTTCCGACATGTTCCATGCAAAGGAATGACAATTATATGTTGCCGTAGCGTTTCCTGTCTTTATCACTTGTCCATTGCCATGGGCGTTCACCCATGCATCTGCTTCATGTTCCCAAAGCG
>JARKQP010000431.1 GCA_029974875.1 Mobilitalea sp. | reverse complement strand
TATCGTATATACCACTCTTTTATATGTATAGGATGCAAAAGGAGTGATGTAACATAGCACAGTAACAACGGCTAATATGATTATGTCAATCGGCAATTTTCCTTTAAATATAATACTAAATAAATTATTTTTTTTCACGACCCAGTCTCCTTTCATGCTATCCTGCTTCCACTCTATATAAACTATTTTCATAGCAATATTCGTCTTGGATACAACATGTACTTCGTTTTGCAAACAGCCCAGAATGTCCTAGCTTTTTCCGCTTATGTACGGAAATTTTTACGTTATGGCATATCCGCTTACGGGATATGCCATAACGTTGACTTCCTTTTGTTCATCAATAGGAAAGGCTTTTTCCTTTACCAATCCCATTTTATCATATTTTAGTTAATATTGTCCTATCTACTTAAAATAATTACTGCTGAGCTTTCCATGCATCTAACTGTGCCTGGTATTCTGCTACTACTTTCTCTGCACCTGCATCATTCAGCTTCTTAATAAACGCATCATATGCCTTTAAATCTACAGAACCGCTTTCTACGCCCGGCTTATATTCACCGATTACGTTGTTGATTGCTGTCAATTCATTAGAAATATTAGTCAGATCACAACTAAAGCCTAAGTAAGGAGAAATTGCTGCTGATTTTAATTCTGCCAACTGCTGATCCCTGATATCTGCCGGGTCACCATCCCATGGATATACTAAGAACTGGTTACCATATAAGAAATCAGAGGTATGGTATGCAACCGTATCAGCCGTTACGCCTTCCGGATATTTTGCAACGCCGTTCTCAACAACATAATCCCTGCCTTCTACACCCCAAGCTAAAAGGTTGCAGATTTCCTTATTGGTAAACATTAAGTTAAGAACCTTAGCTGCTGCTTCCGGCTCTGTTGCGCATACCGGGATAGCCCAGTCAAACTTTGTTGTATTTCCAGTTGAAATCAAAGGAGTTGCAAGCTTCTTAATAACAACTTCATAGCCGCTGGTACCCTTTACGGCTGTCTCAACACCTAACTCACCCATTTTAACAAAGCTTGCTGTTACATTGGCTTTCATTAAGTTCTCGGAAGCCTGGTCTGTTGTTGCAGCATCCTTATAAACATAGCCTTTTTCATACCAGCTGCGTACTCTTTCAATCATAGCCTTGTACTGAGGGGATGCATAATTATTAATTACCTTACCGTCTGCATCCATGCCAATCAGCTTGTATCCATCGCCTAAATTGTCAAATGTAGTAAATCCTGCAAAGCTATCTGTATCAAGGTTACCATTCGGGAAGCAGATGATATTTCCATCCACGTCATTGTTAGCGATTGCAGAGATTCCTCCCTTGCCCTTAATTGCCTCAAGGATCTTTTCATAATCAGACCAGCTTGCCATATTGTTAAAAGCATCTGCTAAGCCCAAATCATCAATCATATCTTTTCTTGCAATGATGTAATAGCTGGTAGCTAAATTTCTGTAATTAGGGATTGCATAGATATTACCGTTAACGGTAGTACCCTTGATGTAGTCCCCAACCTCTGCCAAAGTTTCCGGTGCATACTTCGGTAAAAGATCGTTCAGAGGCATTAACTGGTTCTGCGCAATCAGAGCTGAAAAGCTGGAGGCAGG
>JARKQP010000425.1 GCA_029974875.1 Mobilitalea sp. | reverse complement strand
AATTCATCTGGATTCTAACGCGATAATTGACAAGAAGCTTTAGAAGCGTTAGAATCTGGGTGAAATAATGTGTAAGGAGGTGGTTGTGTGAATTTCAAAGAGAGTGAAACGGTAGAACTGAAGGAAATCATTATAGATGATGTGAAAAAAGAAATTATTGCTTTTGCCAATAGTGCTGGTGGAAACTTATACATCGGTGTTACTGATGATGGCAGCATTGTTGGAGTTGAGAATCCTGATATGGTGATACTACAAGTTGTTAATATGGTCAGGGACAGTATAAAACCAGATGTTACTAGGTTTCTCCGCTATACAACCAAGGATATTGACGGGAAGCAGATTGTTGCCGTAGAAGTACAGCGGGGCGTAGAGCGCCCGTACTATTTGGCAAGGAAGGGCCTGCGGCCTGAAGGGGTTTATGTCCGGCAAGGTACATCATCCGTACCTGCTACGGATACTGCAATCAGGCGGATGATTAAGGAAACCGATGGTGATAGTTTTGAGGATATGCGTTCCTTAGAACAGGATCTCACCTTTCGGGACACCAGCAAGGAATTTGCTGAGAGAAAGATTGAACTGGGCGCTTCCCAAATGAAAACCCTTGGAATACTAAATACGGATGGGATCTATACGAACCTGGGACAACTCTTATCGGAACAGTGTGCGCATACAGTCAAAGCGGCTGTTTTTGAGGGGACAGATCAAAGTGTGTTCCGGGATCGGAGGGAGTTTTCCGGTTCCCTGCTGCAGCAGCTTAATGAAGTATACGACTACATTGACAGAAGGAACCAGATTAGCGCCACTTTTGATAAACTGCGCCGCATTGATAAACGGGATTATCCGGAGGTGGCTGTCCGCGAGGCTCTTCTGAATAGCCTTGTACACCGGGATTATTCCTTTAGCGCAAGCACGCTAATTAGCATTTATTTAGATAGGATTGAATTTACGACCATCGGGGGTCTTCCCTCCGGCGTTTCGTTGGATGATATTATGTTGGGGCTGTCTGTTTGCCGGAATCCTAAGCTTGCCAATGTGTTCTACCGCCTGGAGCTTATTGAAGCATATGGCACAGGAATGAGAAAAATCATGAAAGCCTACGAGGGCAGCCGAAAAAAGCCCATTATTGAAACTACGGAGAATGCCTTTAAAATTATTTTGCCGAACTTAAATGAGGGAGGCTTTTTAGGGTCTGAAGAAAAAGCAAAAAATAATATAGAAGAAAAAGTTTTGGAATTAGCCAAAAGGAATGGAACGATAACACGTAAGGATATAGAACAATTCACAGAACTCAAGCAGACCGCTGCCGGACGGCTTTTAAGGAATATGGTGAAGGGAAATCTGCTTGTTCAAAAAGGGCAGGGAAGAAGCACAGAGTACACTTTGCCAAGGTAAATATTTTATGCGGTGTGAACGCCTTAATGTTCCATGTTTTTGAATCAATATGTAGTTAAAATAGAATGGTACGTCAAGAAGCTCATAAAAATATGGTTTCTTGACGTACCATTTTAGGCTTATTATGTAAATGATTTGAAGCTTAATTGCTTTATAAGTGTCTTGTTTAAATTAGTATAGTAATTAATACAGAGTGGTGCCATGATCCACATAGAGAATCTGTCCAGTAATTGCCTTCGAGGCATCGCTGGCAAAGAAAAGGATGGCTTCAGCCTGGTCCTCGGCCTGGGCTTCCGGCAGGGTAATGTCGATATGCTTTGCACAGGCGGCTGCAAACTCCTGATGGAAGGTCTTGAAATTCTCCGGTGCATTTAATTCTGTCGGTGTCGGACCTGGAGCTATGGCATTGCACCGGATCTCTGTTGGGGAATAGAGCAGCGCTATGTTCTTGGTCATGCTGTTAACGGCTGCCTTTGCTGCGCTGTAGGAGATACCCGCAATACCTTGGCTGCCGATGGAGGATATATTAATGATAGAGCCTTTGCCTGCTTTTTCCATATGCTCCAGCGCGTACTTGGACATATAGAAAACAGAGAATTGATCCACGCGGCAGACCGTTTCATACCACTCCTCGGAGCATTCATTGATAGGGATATGCTTGTCTGCGATCCCGGCATTGTTGACAAGAACATCAATCCTTCCGAATTTCTTAATGGTTGTATCGACGATTTTCTTACAGTCCTCCATTTTTGCCACATCTGCTTCCACGGCTATGATTTCTCCGCCTTTGGCTGAAATTTCCGCCACTGCTTTTTGGTTATTCTCCGCCCTCCTGGAGGCAATGACAACCTTAGCACCCTCTTTGCAGAACAGTTCCGCCGTAGCGCGGCCAATCCCCGCATTTCCGCCTGTAATAATAGCGATTTTTCCTTCCAGTCTACCCATAATTAATAATACCTCCTAAGTTTTTATTTCAATATAGAAAATTTCAGTATAGCTTCACGGTTACCTGATAAATAGTTTAATATCAGTCCCATTATAATCCTTATACCTTGGATTGTATAATGCTAAATCTGTATGAACAAAACGTTAATTATTCTTTGAAAAGCGATAGGGTTCATGTATGATTAGGATAGATGATAAAATCTCTTACTATAGATGGGAAGCATTATTTAGGATATGGGATAAAGTGATAGGATATGGGACAATAGGGCATGAGGCAATAGGATATAAGGTGGTAAAGCGTAAGGTATTAGTACATAAGACAATAGGGAGTAATACAGTAGGGGCTAAGGCAATAGGGGACTAAAGACAATGGGGCGTAATACAGTAGGGACTAAGGCAATAGGGACTAAAGACAATGGGCGTAAGGCAGTAGGGACTAGGGCAATAAGGTATAAGATAATAGGACACGGGGAAATAGAACAGGAGAAACTGAATGAATAAAGAATACGATCATATGGCACTGCTGTATGCGGCTGCCCGCTATGCATATGAAAGAAAATACGGAAAATTAATGTCCTGGATAGAAGAGAATTATTTTCAGGGCAAGGTG
>JARKQP010000423.1 GCA_029974875.1 Mobilitalea sp. | reverse complement strand
TTATTAAAGAAATGGCAGGTGATTATTCTGGAAGGCTATGACGAACTGATAAGCTCACTTATCACAGAATTGAAGAGGGGAACCCTGGTGCTTTCCGTGCTCAGCCAGCTAAAAAACCCTGAATACGGCTATTCCCTGGTACAGAAGCTGGAGAACAAAAGTACCCTGATAGAGGCGGGAACACTATATCCCCTGCTACGCAGGCTAGAAAAACAGGGATTGCTGAAAAGTGAATGGGATACCAGCGAAAGCAGGCCACGAAAATTTTACGCACTAAGTGAAGAGGGGAAAATCGTTTACCAGCATTTAAAGAAGGAGTGGCGGATCCTCTCCGACCAGCTTGAATTATTATTGAAGGAGGATGAAAACGCATGAATCTGATTGAACGTTACGTTTTTGCAGTTACTGAACATCTGGATGAGGGCAGCCGCAAGGATGTGGCAGATGAACTGAAATCCAATATAGAAGATATGTTGCCGGAGAACCCTACCGAAGAAGATATCCGCCAGGTTCTGGAGAAGCTGGGTAATCCGCGCAAATTAGCTGATGAGTATAAGCCCGCCGGAAGATACCTGATCGGCCCCACTCTTTTTGACAGCTATATTTCCCTGCTTAAGCTGGTGCTAGGAATTGCCGTACCCATAGTCATTGGTATTACCCTGCTGGGATGGATCTTCGACCAGCCCCAGGATTATAACTATGTAAAGCTAATTACAGACTTAATCGTTACCGCTGTCGATACCGCATTCCAGGCCGCTGTCTGGGTAACCATCATCTTTGCCATAATGGAAAGGACCGGCGTAAGCGAAGGACAAATGCCCTTCTCAAAGAAGAATTGGACCGTTGATGACCTGCCCACAGGAGCAGTACCCCAGAGCAAAAAAATACCACGCCTGGAAACTGCCCTTTCCCTGTTCTTTACCATAGTGTTTGTCTCAGTACTTTATTTTAGCCCTAACCTCATTGCCATCTACGTCACTGTGGATGATGGTACACAGGCAATTCCACTGTTTTCTGAGGAACGCTTAAGAATTTATTTCACTGCCGTTATACTGATTACCATAGGCCAGCTCCTAATGATCGTATGGAAGTTTATCCAGGGTAAATGGAGCCTTCCCCTGGCTGTCGCTAACCTTGTAGAGAATATTGCTACTATTACACTTATTATTTTCCTTTTAACTGATAAACAAATATTCCATCCAGAGTTTTTTAATGGGATTGCAGTTATTGCTAACAGCTCTGCTACACAGGTGACTGATATTTGGTTCCGGGGAACATTACAAATCCTTATTATTGTTTTTATAGTAATCGGTATCTGGGACAGCGTCTCAGCCTTTATCAAGGCAAGAAAGTAAAGGAGAAAAGACTATGGCAATCCATGTATAGTTAATGATTATATTCCAGAACTTAATAATTGGTCCAGGTAAAAGGGCTGCTGCTCCATAGATGAAGAATCATTTGTAGAGTAACAGCCCTAAAAAATAGGCTGTGCACCACCGGTTCATTAACCAGTAGTGCAGCAGCCCTTTTTTATATTTTATTACCAGATATTCAGGTTCAAAACAATGGACAGTATCATAAAAGCAGCAGCTAAATACTTCGTTATTCTTTCCATATTGCCTTCCATTGAGCGCCCTTTATTCTTTGCCCAATAGGTTTCACCAGAACCGGTTAATGCTCCGGATAAACCTGCTGATTTACCTTCCTGTCTCAGTACTACAATTACCATCGCTATACATATTAATACATAAATGATCTGTACAATAACCTTTAAGGTTGCCATCTTGTCTACACCTCCTACAAAACTAAGCCTTATTCTATCATAGATAAGGAACTATTTCAACTTATTTTTTAATCAACAGGGATTTACCGGTCATCTCCACCGGCTTTTCCATTCCCATCATTGCAATCAGGGTTGGAATGATATCCGCAAGGCATCCGCCCTCTGCCAGGGTATAATCCCTGTCATAGTTCACCAGGATAAATGGAACCGGATTTGTTGTATGTGCAGTGAAGGGGTCACGTGTCTCATAATCAATTAATTGCTCGGCATTTCCGTGGTCTGCACAGATGAACATCTGCCCGTCAACGGATAACAGTGCCTCCACTGCCCTGCCAACACATTGGTCAACTGCTTCGATTGCCTTAATGGCTGCCGATTCAATACCTGTATGGCCTACCATATCAGGGTTAGCGAAGTTTACCACGATAACATCATATTTTTCTGATTTAATAGCTTCAACCAAGTTATCCGCAACCTCGTAAGCGCTCATCTCCGGCTGCAGGTCATAGGTAGCAACCTTAGGTGATTTTACGAGGATACGGTCCTCACCTACGTTTGGAACCTCAACCCCGGCATTGAAGAAGAAGGTAACATGTGCGTACTTCTCTGTCTCTGCCAGACGCAGCTGTGTCTTATGGTTGGCTGCAAGAAACTGTCCGAAGGTATTATCCAGGGAAATCTTATGGAAAGCCGCTATTTTATTCTGAATTGTTATGTCATACTCCGTAAAGCAGACATAGGTCAGCTCCATCCTCTTTGCACGGTCAAAGCCGCTAAACTCGTCATCACAGAATGTCCTTGTGATTTCCCTCGCCCTGTCAGGTCTGAAGTTGAAGAAAATAACTGAATCCTTTTCCTTGATTGTCGCAACGGGCTTGCCGTTATCCAGGACTACCGTCGGCAGTACAAATTCGTCAAATTTCTCCACGTCGTAAGAATTCTGCACGGCAGCCACAGCGCTTTCTGCTGTTTCTCCCTCTCCAAGTACCATGGCACGGTAAGCCTTTTCTACACGGTCCCAACGGTTATCACGGTCCATCGCATAATAACGGCCCATGACGGAAGCGACCTTACCGATGCCAATGGATTTCATCTGATCCTGAAGCTGCTCTATATAGCCTTTACCAGAAGCGGGGGGAGTATCCCTGCCATCCAGGAATGCATGTACATATACATTCTTTAGTTCTTCCCTCTTCGCCAGCTCCAACAATGCATAAAGGTGGGTGTTATGGCTGTGTACACCGCCATCGGAAAGCAATCCGAATAAATGCAGGTCAGTATCATTTTTCTTGCAATTTTCTATTGCCTCCAATAATGCAGGATTTTTATAAAAGGTTCCATCCTGGATTTCCTTCGTTATCCTTGTCAGCTCCTGGTATACAATCCTTCCTGCACCCATGTTGATATGTCCAACCTCCGAATTACCCATCTGGCCATCCGGAAGGCCTACTGCCATTCCGCTTGCATATCCCTTTACAAAAGGATATTCCTTCATTAACCGGTCAATATTAGGCTTCTTTGCCTCAGCAAATGCATTTGCTTCTACTCTCTCATTGAGCCCAAAGCCATCTAATATCATTAATACTGTAGGTCTCTTACTCATGCTATTCCTCCATTCAGCCGCGGTTTGGCGGCAAACACTCATTAACCACTCTGTGGGATATGTAACTCCACATTTATTTACTTATTTCAATCCACGCCCCTATAAAGGTCACGATGGAATGAAAAAATTTTTCGAAGGCCCCTGACAGAGGTATGAGCCCTGTCAAGAGCGTTAACTCCGGTTGCTGCCCGGATATTTTGTTGACAAATGAAGCCACAGTCCAAGCTTTCATTCATCACATATTATTTATAATTAACAATCTTACCAAAATCTGCCTTCAAGCTTGCGCCGCCAACTAAGCCGCCGTCAATATCCGGCTGTCCAAATAATTCAGCCGCACTGGCTGCTGTTACGCTGCCGCCGTACTGGATACGGATTGCTGCTGCAGTAGCTGCGTCATAGATCTCTGCGATACACTCACGGATGGCCTTGCAAACTTCCTCTGCCTGCTCTGTGGTAGCAACCTTACCGGTACCGATAGCCCAGATCGGCTCATAAGCAATCACTGCTGCCTTCGCCTGGTCTGCTGTTACGCTTAAGAAGGCAATCTTAATCTGCTGACGGATCCAGTCAATGGTGATTCCCTGCTCTCTCTGCTTTAAGGACTCGCCACAGCATACAATCGGTGTAATACCATGCTCAAATGCCTTTAATACCTTTTTGTTCACAGTCTCGTCTGTCTCTGCAAAATACTCTCTTCTCTCGGAATGTCCGATAATTACATACTTCACGCCAATGCTGGTCAGCATGTTAGGAGCGATCTCACCGGTATATGCGCCGCTCTCTTCGAAATACATGTTCTGTGCACCGATTTCAATATTAGTGCCCTTTGCAGCTTCTAATGCTGTTGTCAGGCTGATTGCCGGCACGCAAAATACTACATCCGCATCCTCTGTAACTACCAAAGGCTTTAACTCATCAATTAAGGCAACTGTCTCAGCCGGGGTTTTATTCATCTTCCAGTTACCTGCAATTATCTTTTTACGCATAATGACCCTCCTATATTTTATGATTCGGGCGTCAAAAGTCTTTCTATAACTATCGCGGTGAATGCGAGCACATATATATGCATATGGCGCAGACCGGGCCTCGTATGATTGCCTGCACTTGGTAATCATACGATGTTAAAGGCAAGCCAGATGCATATATGCGCTCGCATTCATCTCAGATCCTAAATCTTACCTATTTGACGCTTTAATCATTTATACTTCATCTTATTATTTGTCGTTAGCCGCCGCAACGCCAGGAAGCTCCTTGCCCTCAAGGAATTCTAAGGAAGCGCCGCCGCCTGTTGAAATATGTGTCATCTTATCGCCGAAGCCAAGGATATTAACTGCTGCTGCGGAGTCACCACCACCGATGATCGTAGTTGCATCAATTTCTGATAATGCTTTAGCAATTGCAATAGTGCCTGCGGCAAAGTTAGACATCTCGAATACACCCATAGGTCCATTCCAAACCACAGTCTTTGCATCCTTGATCGCATCAGCATACAGCTTACAAGTCTCCTCACCGATATCAAGTCCCAGATAGCCTTCTTCGATATCCTGTCCAACGGTCTTAAAAGCTGCATCGTTGCTGAATTCTGCAGCAACAACATTATCAACCGGGATTAACATCTTAACATTCTTTTCTGCCGCTTTATCAAGCATTTTCTTAGCGTAATCAATGTAATCAGGCTCTAATAAGGATTTACCGGTCTCCTTGCCCATAGCCTTTAAGAAGGTATAAGCCATACCACCGCCAATGATTAAGGTATCCACCTTATCCAGAAGATTCTCAATTACGGAAATCTTGCTGGAAACCTTGGAACCGCCAAGGATTGCAACGAAAGGTCTCTTCGGATTATTAACTGCATTGCCAAGGAATTCAATCTCCTTCTGCATTAAGTAACCAACAACGGCCGTGTCCACGAACTGGGTAACACCCACGTTGGAGCAATGTGCCCTATGGGCAGTACCGAAGGCATCATTTACAAATACGTCACAAAGGGAAGCTAATTCCTTGCTGAAGGCTTCACCATTCTTTGTCTCCTCTGCCCTGTAGCGGGTATTCTCAAGAAGAACCACATCGCCATCCTTCATTGCAGCAACAGCAGCCTTTGCATTCTCGCCAACTACGTTGTCGTCCTTAGCAAATTTTACTTCCTGTCCTAAGAGCCCGGCTAATCTCACTGCTACAGGAGCTAAGGATAATTCCGGCTTCGGCTCACCCTTGGGCTTACCTAAATGGGAGCAAAGAATTATCTTACCACCATCACCTACCAGCTTTTTAATAGTAGGAAGTGCTGCTACCAGACGGTTCTCATCTGTAATCTTTCCTTCCTGTAAGGGAACGTTGAAGTCACATCTGACTAAGACCCTTTTACCTTTTACGTTAATATCATCTACTGATTTCTTATTTAACATGTACTTACTCCTTTCGATGTTGGGGAGTACTTCCCGAAGACTCCTTGCATATATCTTTATGACTGATTTTCGTGACTGACTTTCTGTCAGATGCGCACAAAGAGCTACCGGGGATACCCCACAGGATGAAGCTGCAGGCAGATTCATTTATCATGTACTAAGAAAAGCCAGCCTAGGTGCTTTTCTTAAATAAAGTATAAAAGGTCCGGTCCTGAAAGACCGGACCCATGATGGATCAATGAAACACTAATACCAGATATCTATTATGCTAATTCAGCAAAATATTTGATTGTCCTAACCATCTGGCTTGTGTAGGAATTCTCATTATCATACCAGGAAACAACCTTAACTAAGGTCTTGTCCCCAAGATCAGTAACCTTGGTCTGGGTAGCATCAAATAAGGAACCTTCTGTAATGCCAACGATATCGGAAGATACTAACTCTTCCTCTGTATAACCGAAGGATGCACTGGAAGCTGCCTTCATTGCTGCATTGATATCAGCCTTAGAAACCTTACCGCTGACAACAGCAACTAATTCAGTAAGGGAACCTGTAGGAACAGGAACTCTCTGTGCTGCGCCGTCTAATTTACCGGATAACTCAGGAATAACAAGGCCGATTGCTTTAGCTGCGCCTGTGGAGTTAGGAACGATATTAGCTGCTGCTGCACGCGCTCTTCTTAAATCTCCCTTTGGATGAGGGCCGTCCAATGTCATCTGATCACCTGTGTAAGCGTGGATTGTTGTCATGAAGCCTTTTTCTACCGGTGCTAACTTATTTAATGTATCTGCCATAGGAGCTAAGCAGTTTGTTGTACAGGATGCTGCAGAGATAATGGTATCAGAAGCCTTTAAGGTATCCTCGTTAACGCTGAATACGACAGTAGGAAGGTCATCACCAGCCGGAGCGGAGATAACTACCTTCTTAGCACCTGCATCGATATGTGCCTGTGCTTTAGCCTTGGATGTAAAGAAGCCTGTACACTCAAGAACTACGTCAACATTCAACTCACCCCAAGGTAAATCAGCAGGATTCTTCTGAGCGTAGATCTGGATTTCCTTACCATCAACTACGATTGATTTTTCTTTTGCTTCTACTGTGTGACCAACATATCTTCCCTGTGCTGTGTCATATTTCAATAAATGTGCTAACATTTTTGCGTCTGTTAAGTCGTTGATAGCAACAACTTCGTAACCTTCTGCGCCGAACATCTGTCTGAATGCAAGACGGCCAATACGTCCAAAACCATTAATTGCTACTTTTACTGCCATGATTAATTCCTCCTAAATGTTTAAATTTATTAACCACTACCATATGGTAGTAATTTTTTTACTATCATACGGTAGTAAATTGTTTACCATCATCAAATAGTAAATCATTTACTGTCTTATAACAGTAATTAATCATATTGTGCCAGGTACATTGACAAAAAAATCTCAATGCAGATTTATTTTACCTAATTATGAATAAAATATCAAGGCTTTCTTTTCCTAATTCAGCAATATGATGAATTTGATGATTATTTAAATCAAAAACTTTTGTTTTTTGTGCATTTTATAATTCCTGTATCATGGGCTTTTCTCTTATTGCGGAAATTCATTTTCGCTCTTTTCAGATTCATAGGACCCAATACATTTATTATGCTCATTGCCTGCTTTGTTATTACTTGATTTCATAATCTATCAATTAGATAATAACACCTTTCCTGCCAAAAAATCCATAATAAATTAGTCATTTTATAAAAAACTTAT
>JARKQP010000395.1 GCA_029974875.1 Mobilitalea sp. | reverse complement strand
AGGATGAGATTATGCTGGTCGGTGACTATAAGCAGATCAATGTCACCAAAGACTATGTATTTTTCCTTGATTACGATGGTCTAAACACCTACTATGCGGTGGCGGACGGTGAAGCACTGGTCAATATCTTCAAAGCCCCGACTTCAGCCATTCCCGTCTCACCAACTCCTGCTGCTAGAACCGCTAAGAAGTAAAAAGGTCTTTCTGTTTGCAAGAAAGCCTTTATTGTTATAAAAACATGATTTCATTGACCAAAAAAGATTTGTACCTATAAAAGGATGCCTTCATTGCCAAAAAAGGTTCTGCTTATAAAAGGATACCTTCATTGCCAAAAGGGGTTCTGTTTATAAAAGAACGCCTCCATTGTCAAAAAGGTCTTTACTTCTGAAAAGATGCCTTTACTTCTGATAAGTAGAATAAGGAGCCGAAAGCAAGAATAACCTCTTCCTTTTCAGCCTCATCACAAGCAATTTTAATCGCATTAGGGACAGTCTGTGCATCAACGATAGAGCAGCTGCAATATTTTCTTGCCTCTGCCGCTAACTGCGGGGAGGCTAAGGCTCTTGGATTATCAGGTGTAACCGTAATGATCTTATGGGCTAAGGGAGCCATGATCTCCAGGATCCTCCTGTAATCCTTATCCGCTAAAATACCCAGGATATAGATCAGTCTCTTATTTTTGTAATAACGCTGCAGGGTTCTCTTTAAATGCAGCGCCGCATCCTCATTATGCGCCCCGTCTATAATAAAGTATGGCTCCTCAGCCAGAATTTCAAAGCGGCCGCTCCATTTAGCCTGAACCAGCCCTTCCTTCATTGCAGCCTTGCTTATAGGATAACCCATGCCCTGCAGCAGCTCGATGGTTCCCAGGGCCAGCAGCGCATTCTTTCCCTGATATTCCCCTAACAGCTTAATCTCATATTCCTGTCCATGATAAGTAAAGGTCGTCGCTTCCAGGCTATATTCCAGATGGGTTAAGTCTGCTTCCCTAAGTACGGTCAGCTCCGTCTTCTTTTCCTCACAGGCTTCCTTCAATACAGCAAGAATGGATGGATCGTTATTACAGGTAATTACCGGTGCTCCCGGCTTAATGATGCCTGCCTTTTCCCCCGCTATTTTCTCCAGGGTGTCCCCCAGATACTGCATGTGGT
>JARKQP010000361.1 GCA_029974875.1 Mobilitalea sp. | reverse complement strand
CAGCTGGTCTGGGACCATAAAATTCCTGAGTGGGTGCCGATGATCAACCCGGCCAGCCAGATGCTGATTACACCGGAGATTAACGACCGGCCGCTTTTCCAGAACGGGAAGGATTGGTTCGGCCTCACCTGGGAGCTGGATCCGGACCATCCGGAGCTGATGACCCATGTGAAGCCTAACATCAGCTTCTTTGATGATATGACACAGTGGAGGGAATATATCCATTTTCCCAGTGTGAAGGATTTAAACTGGGAGATGATCGGCGCCCGGACAAAGGCCATGTGGTCAAAGAAGGAAGAAATTATGGGGTATATCGTTGGAAACATGGGAGCCTTTGAACGGCTGAATGCAATGATGGGGTTTGAGAATGGGCTATGTGCACTGTATGAAACAGAGGACTATGCCGGGTATGTGAATGCCTATGCGGATTACCGCATTGAACAGATGCATTATATTAAAAAGTACATGGATCCTGACTTTTTACTGATGCATGATGACTGGGGAAACCAGGCCAATATGTTCATGTCCCCTGATATGTGGCGTGAAATTTTCAAGGAACCGGAAAAAAGGATGGCTGAGGCCTGCAGGAACCTGGGAATGCATTACATGCACCATTCCTGCGGATATATTGCACCGATTGTAGGGGATCTGGCAGAAATCGGGGTGGAGGCCTGGCATGCCGTATCGCCGGTGAACCACTGGGAAGAAATCAAGGAAAAGCATGGGGACAAAATGATTTTTGCCGGCTGTGTGGATCCTCAGGTTACGGATGCACCGGGAGCGACGGAAGAAGATGTCCGTAAAGCGGTTCGTGATACCATTGATATCCTTGGAAAGAACGGAGGACTTATGGCAAGCTCCGCAGTTATGTTCTCCACGGTCAGGGGAGTTGATGCAATTATTGATGATGAGGGCAAGAAGTACGGCAGATATCGTGGCATTTCATCAACGATAAGCTAAAAGGAAGCTGTAACAGCCTTGCATGCCATAAGCAAGATTTTTGCAGGCAGGAAAAAGATATATAATATATATAGAAATAAGGAGGACGTAGCATGGACAAATTTTCTGGAATGTGGGACATTGTAGTACATACTTACATGGGGGATCAATTCTCGGAGCACGAGTACAGCGTTGAAGGTAGTACACTAAAGGGAGTGATAACGGACAAAGGGAATGGCAATAAAGCAGAAATTGTTGACGGAACAGTGGATGGAAACAGTATTTCCTATAAATTTACCATAAAAATCCCCATCGGGGAAATGGAATTCCATATGACAGGCGAGCTGATGGAGGACGGTAAAATAAAAGGAAATTCTTCAAATGCAATGGGCAGCTTTGAATATGAAGCGGTTAAGAGGGTTTAGCCCATAGGACTAAAATATAAAGTAGATAAATAGTGGATTCATAAAGGTGGACCAGCCTAAGCTGCAGCTGTTGCAATTGATGCAAACACTGCAGCTTTTTCCTATACCATCTAATTGCAACCGCATTCCCCTTGATTACATCAAAGTCTGATAAAAAATAATCAAAAAAGCTCTTGACGTCTAGCAAAAATTAGCCTATACTAACCTTGTAAGAGCAAATGAAAATCATTATCAATAAAGAAAGAAGATGAGCGTATATGCCTTTGACAATGGTAAAAATCGGGGAGCCAAACGTAATAAAGAAGGTTGGCGGTAAAGATGAAACAAGAAGATTTTTAGAAAACCTGGGATTTGTATCAGGGGGAACCGTAACAGTGATCTCGGAAATAGGCGGGAACATGATTGTGAACGTAAAGGATTCAAAGGTAGCAATCGGTAAGGATATCGCCAATAAGATATTGGTTTGATTGAGCTACATTAATTTAAAATCAATGAATGATTAATTCAACATGAATGATGATTCAAGTAAATAAAAAGGAGTAGGAAGAATGACTTTAAAGGAAATACCATGCGGTCGAAGCGTGAAGGTAAAAAAGCTTTCCGGGGAAGGGCCGGTAAAAAGAAGGATTATGGACATGGGAATAACGAAGGGTGTGGATATATTCGTCAGAAAGGTAGCACCCTTAGGAGATCCGATTGAAGTGACGGTAAGAGGATATGAGCTGTCCCTGCGTAAAGTAGATGCCCAGATGATTGAGGTGGAATAAGCTTCTGCCTGTTTTTGTCCAGGAGTTAGAAGCAACTAACACCAAAGGGGATGGACTAACCTGGCAGGCTGGCCTGCAAGGCTACAAAGACAACCATTAATTCAGTAAAAACAAGTAAAAAAGGAGAGTAGACATGTCAATCAAGATAGCATTAGCCGGCAACCCGAACAGCGGAAAGACCACCTTGTTCAATGCATTAACGGGTTCAAACCAGTTCGTAGGGAACTGGCCGGGTGTAACGGTAGAGAAAAAAGAGGGAAAGCTAAGGAAGGCATATAAGACAAAGGACTCCGAGGAGGTAGTGATTATTGACCTGCCCGGTATCTACTCCTTGTCACCATATACCTTGGAGGAAGTGGTTGCCCGGAATTATCTACTGACAGAGCGCCCGGATGCAATACTCAATATCATAGACGGAACCAATCTGGAACGTAACCTATATCTTTCCACACAGCTGATGGAGCTCGGCATTCCTGTGGTTATGGCAGTAAACATGATGGATATCGTGGAAAAGGAAGGCGATAAGATCCATATTGACATGCTGAGTAAAAAGCTGGGCTGTGAGGTGGTGGAAATCTCCGCATTAAAGGGCAAGGGAATCGCAGAGGCTGCAAAAAAAGCAGTGGAGCTTGCCGGGAAAAAGACTACAGCAGCATCAGTACATAAATTCAACAAAAAAGTGGAAGAGATCCTGGAGGTTATCGAAGGAAAAATTGCTTCGGAGGTTCCGGAGGCACAGAGAAGGTTTTTTGCCATTAAGCTCTTTGAAAAGGATGAGAAAATCGGAGCCCAGATGAAGCAGGTACCGGATCTGGGTGCTGAGCTTGGCCGGATTGAGGCAGAGCTGGATGATGATACGGAAAGTATTATTACAAATGAGCGCTATGTATACATTTCTTCTATTATTAATGAATGTCGCAGCAAGCAGAAGAAGGAGAAGCTGAGTACCTCCGACAAGATTGACCGGATTGTGACAAACCGTATACTGGCTCTTCCGATCTTTGCTGTGGTAATGTTCCTTGTTTATTATGTCTCCGTTACTACCGTGGGAACCTGGGCTACGGACTGGGCCAATGATGGGGTATTCGGGGATGGCTGGAGCTTCTTCGGTCTGGAGGTTCCCGGAATTCCGGTGCTTGTAGAAGCCGGCTTGAATGCAATTGGATGTGCCGACTGGCTCCAGGGCCTGATTCTTGACGGTATTGTAGCCGGTGTTGGTGCGGTACTGGGCTTTGTTCCCCAGATGCTTGTGCTCTTCGTGTTCCTGGCTTTTCTGGAATCCTGTGGCTATATGGCAAGAGTAGCCTTTATTATGGACCGTGTGTTCCGTAAATTTGGTCTTTCCGGTAAGTCTTTTATTCCTATGCTGATCGGAAGTGGCTGTGGAGTGCCTGGAATCATGGCTTCAAGGACAATAGAGAGTGACCGTGACCGTAAGATGACGATCATGACCACCACCTTTATTCCCTGTGGTGCAAAGCTTCCTATTATTGCGCTGATTGCAGGCGCCCTGTTTGGCGGAGCCTGGTGGGTATCACCCAGTGCATATTTTGTCGGTATTGCGGCAGTTATCTGCTCCGGTATTATCCTTAAGAAAACAAAACTGTTCTCAGGTGATGTATCACCCTTCGTGATGGAGCTTCCGGCTTACCATATGCCTACGGTGGGCAATATATTAAGAAGCACCTGGGAGCGCGGTTCCTCCTTCATTAAGAAGGCGGGTACCATTATCCTCCTTTCAACGATTGTCGTATGGTTTACCTCATTCTTCGGATGGGTTGACGGACAGTTTAAGATGCTGGAGGATGTGGAGCTTGACCATAGCATTTTAGCAAACCTGGGTAATTTGGTCAGTTGGATCTTCGTTCCCCTCGGTTGGGGCGACTGGAGGTCAACCGTTGCGGCGATCACCGGCCTGGTTGCAAAGGAAAACGTTGTCGGCACCTTTGGTATCCTCTATGGCTTTGCGGAGGTTGCGGAGGATGGGTCTGAGATCTGGGGAAGCCTTGCAGGCAGCATGACTACCATTGCGGCATATTCCTTCCTGGTATTCAACCTGCTTTGCGCACCCTGCTTTGCAGCAATGGGAGCAATCAAGCGGGAGATGAACAATACAAAATGGTTCTGGATCGCAGTAGGATACCAGACAGGTCTTGCATACCTGGTATCACTTGCCATTTACCAGATCGGAACCCTGATCACAACAGGCAGCTTTGGGATCGGAACAGTGGCAGCGTTTATTATCGTAGCTTTATTCATCTTTTTATTAGTCAGACCTTCAGGAAAGGGCACAATTAAATTAAAAACCTTGGCAGGAGCCAATAAATAATACAAATATATTGCAGGCCTGCACCCTACCGGTGCGGGCTTGCGGGCAATAAGGAGGTAGTTCTATGGGAACTTTAATCGTAGGTATTGCAGTACTCGCTGTTGTAGGATTAATTATCCGGAGTATGGTCCATACGAAAAAGCAGGGAAAATCAGTTCATTGCGGCTCCGGCTGCAGCAGCTGTGGCGGATCCTGCCATCATGAGTGAGCTGGTGATGCCAAAAGGGACATGTGTGACTGGATAATTCGGAGCTGGAGATAAAGATGCAGAAAAATGTAATTATTGAAAAATTGAAGGAGCAAGGCTTCAGGATCACCAAGCAGAGGCTCATATTACTCGATATTATATTGGAAAATCAATGCTCCTGCTGTAAGGAGATCCATTATAAGGCCTCCCAGGTGGATAACGGGATCGGTACGGCTACCGTTTACCGGATGATAAATACCTTGGAAGAGATAGGTGCAATTAACCGGAAGAAGCTATACCAGCTGGCGGCGCTGGAAGACGGCCGTGAAGACGAGGAGCATGAGGTGAAGCTGGAGGACGGGAGCATCCTGCAGTTTACAAACCAGGATTGGCAGTTAGTCATCAGGGCAGGGCTGATTGCCAAGGGCTATATTAAGCATGGGGATGCGTTATCCCTAATGGACGGCTATGCGTACAAAGGATAGTAAAAAAGAATCGTGGGATTATCCGAATACATTTACTTAAGTTGAGGAATGATGTTAGTAGCTTGCATTGATGAGAGGAGATTCCATGAGCCGGGAAACATTGCAGATAATAAAACGGATAGATCAGGATAATATTGAGATAAAAATTGCACTCCAATGTGCACCCTTATTGACTGGAATAAAGATATCCAACCTTTTCATTGTGCCAACCGGTAATGCGCGGCATGTATTTCAAAGGTTTCGGGGAACAGCAGTATCCATGTGTGTCCTATGCAGGACAAAGCATAAAACCGTCTTCTTCCTGTACCGGAGGGAAGAGCTGGAGAATTACCTGAATTCCCCTAAGGTCCATAATTTAATGGAATATCTGGGCTACCAGTCCCCCCAGCTAAATGTGGTGCTAAAGGAATGCAGCCGGAGATACCAGGAATACGCGGCAGAAGGAAGAGGGTTTCCCCACGAGCTGGGACTGCTCCTTGGTTACCCGGCCGAGGATGTGGCAGGCTTTATTGAAAACCAGGGAAAAAATCCATTATATACGGGATATTGGAAGGTTTACAGCAATGTCAGGGAAGCAAGGCGGCTGTTTGAAAGCTATAATCAAGCCCAGGAAACAGTGATCCGTATGATATCCAGGGGCTTTGATATCCAGAACATTTTAAAAATATACCATTCGGGGCAGTTTTGTGGATTAGTACTTTAAAAGAGGAGGAACCAATGAGTGTTGTGATTATCGGAGGGCATGACCGTATGGTTTGCCAATATATGAAGATATGCAAGGAATATAACTGTAAGGCAAAAGTATTTACTCAGATGTCAGGAAACCTCCGCAGCCAGATCGGGAGCCCGGACCTCATTATTTTATTTACGAACACGGTATCGCATAAAATGGTAAAATGCGCGGTAACAGAGGGAGAGAGAGTGAACGCGGATATTGTCAGGTGCCACACCAGCAGCGGGACGGCCCTGTGCGAGATATTGGAAAGCAAATGCAGTACATGCCCTGCAAACAAAAAGGGCTGTACTATGCGGGATTGTTGCCGTTAAAATTTATGGTAGGTAAAATAAGCGGTAAAAGAATATGCAGTAGGAAGCAAGAAGTAAAGAATATGTAGTAAATGAATAAGTTATAAATAAGCAAGGGGTAAAATAAGTATTGGCTAGTTGTCATTGACAGCTAGTCTTTTTTTGTTTGTGAATTTTGTTGAAAAGAACAGGGTAAGCTAAAGCCGGGATATCCAATATTACCAATAATAATACTCTTAACAGGTCTGTATTTTGTTATTATTTGGTCTGTATAGTAATAGAAGCCGGGAGGATATTTTTGATATACTGAATTTGCCTTAGAGAGGATATGAAAAATAGACACACAACAGATTGATATTTCGTAATACTTAGTGGATTGATATCTGATGGATTAAATGCCTGATGGATTAAATGCCTGACGGATTAAATAGTTGATGAATTAATACTTGGTAGATTGATATTTGAAGAATTGGAATTTTATATGGAAAGGTTGTCAGAATGAAAAAGGTGTTTATACATATTGATCAGGACAAGGGTGTCATCCAGCCGGAGCTGCATGGGCAGTTCATTGAGTTTCTGGGCAGCTGCATCTACGATGGGATCTGGGTAGGAGAAGGTTCCGATATACCGAACTACGAAGGCTTGCGTAAAGAGGTTGTAGATGGGCTAAAGGAACTGGAACCGCCGGTTATCCGCTGGCCGGGAGGGTGTTATGCGGACACCTATCATTGGCGGTCAGGCATAGGAAAAAGGGAGGAACGTCCCGTCACCTACAATGAGAATTTTGGAACCTTCGAAATAGATACAAATCAGTTTGGAACACATGAATTTATGAAGCTTTGCCAGATGGTCGGAGCAAAGCCCTGGCTTAACATCAACCTGTTAAGCGGCAGTGTGGCGGAAATGCGGGAGTGGATGGAATACTGCAACCGCAGTGAAAATACCTCCCTTGCCAGGGAAAGGGCAGCAAACGGTTCAAAGGAGCCCTTTGGCGTAGAGTATTGGGGTATTGGAAATGAGGTTTGGGCTGGCGGTGGAACGATGACAGCAGAGGATTACGTCAGGGAATACCGTAAATATGCCACTGCATTTCCAAGCTTTGCAACAGTAGATACATTTTTTACAAACCCACCTGCCATGAAGCGGATAGCCAGTGGCCCCGACGGGAATAAGCCGAAGGAGCGGATAGCCTGGACGAAGGACTTTTTCAAGGAAATGGCGAGATACAGGCAGCCTGCGGTGGACGCTTATGATCTACATTTCTATAACTGGAATATGAAGCATCCCGGACAGAGCGAGCTTGAATTTTCCGAAACCGGGTGGAATGAGGTTATTCAAGGCTGCTTCGAGCTGGAGGAAGTGATTAAGGAACAGTATGAACTGATTCAGGAGGGTCTTAAGGGATATCCTGAGGCGGAAGGCTTCTTTAAGGGCGCAGAAGCAAAATGCGACCTTATCGTGGGCGAATGGGGCAATTGGCATTCGGCTGCCTTCACAAACCGTCCTGCCCTGTATCAGCAATGTACGATGCGGGATGCTATTACCACAGCGCTGACCCTGGATATTTTCCATCGGAATGCGGGGCTGGTTAAGCTGGCCTGTGTGGCACAGACTGTCAATGTACTCAATTCACTATTCCTGACAGAGGGAGAAAAGTGCCTGCGTACACCCAATTATGATGTATTCCTGATGTATAAGGGACATCGGGGCGGCAGGGCGCTGGAGATAGAAGAGACGGACAAAAGTGGAGGCGTCTACGTGACGGCCTCCAGGAAGGATGGCATCATATGTGTCAGCCTTGTTAATGCTAATATGAGTGATGTAAAAGAAATTGAGATTGATTTTGGAACAGCAGCCATCTGTATTGAGGCTGAAAGCTTAGCGGGAGATGCTCCGACAGCGTATAACTCCTTTGAGCAGCCGGATCGTATCAGGAAGCAAAAGGCGGAGCTGGCGAAGGGCAGCGGCCCGGCTTTCAAGCTGGTATTACCGGCGGCCTCAGTGAATTTTTACCGTTTCCAGGTCAGATGACCCATATGCAGGTTGCGGAAAGCAGAGCATTTTATCAGCAGAAAAGGGTAGCCTTTGATAACCCATATCGAACGAGGAGGAGTGTTAGTGAAAAGTAAAGCAAAAAAATTTCGGCGCTATCTGCCATTGTACCTTATGTTCCTGCCGGGGGCATTATATATCTTGATTAATAACTATGTTCCCATGTATGGCCTGATTGTGGCATTTAAGCAGTATAACGTAAGAAAGGGCATCTGGGGGAGCGCATGGGCAGGACTTAAGAATTTCAAGTTCTTGTTTGCGACACCGGATGCAATGGTTATTACGAGAAATACAATTTTATATAACAGTGCATTTATTATAATCAATACGATACTCGGTATTATCTTCGCGATTTTTATCTGTGATACCATAAATAAGAAGCTACAGAAGATCTACCAGAGTGCCATCCTGTTCCCGTTTTTGATGTCAGCAGTTATTTTGGGATATATCGTGTATGCCTTCTTTAGCCAGAGCACCGGTTTTGTAAATAATACCATTCTTCCTGCCCTGGGCATAGACCCCATCAACTGGTATTCGGAGGCGAAATATTGGCCCGCCATCCTGATATTTGTGAATACTTGGAAGGGGATTGGGTATGGTACCTTGATCTATATTTCTGGAATTAACGGAATTGACCCCTCCTATTATGAGGCGGCACAGCTGGATGGAGCCTCCAAATGGCAGCAGATCCGCAGCATCACCCTCCCCAGCGTGGTTCCGATTATCATTACCCTGACCCTGATGAGCGTAGGCCGTATCTTTTACTCCGACTTTGGCCTCTTCTACCAGGTGCCCCGTAATTCCGGCATGATCTACTCAGCCACTAACGTTATCGATACCTATGTATACCGTGGCCTGATGGAGCAGTCCAATGTAGGAATGTCAGCGGCGGCAGGCTTCTACCAATCCATTGTTGGATTTATCCTGGTGCTCACAGCCAACTTTGTTGTACGTAAGGTCAGTAAAGAGAACGCATTATTCTAGAAGGGAGGATAACAATGAGAGAGAAACCATTTTCAAAATTTCAGATTTTGGCAAATACATCAATGATCCTGTGGACGTTAATTGTTATTCTGCCATTCATACTACTTTTTATGTCATCCATAACGGATGAAAATACACTGGTTGCAAACGGCTATAACTTTTTCCCGGAGAAATTTGCGGTAACTGCCTATGCGTATATTATCCGTTCAGGTGCAAAGATTTTGAAGGCTTACGGCATCAGTATCCTGGTGACCGCAGTAGGAACCTTCCTAAACATCCTGCTTTCGGCTCTGATGGCTTACCCTCTATCCGTAAAAAACCTGCCGGGCAGGAACTTCCTGAACTTCTTTGTATTCTTTACAATGCTGTTTAACGGAGGTATTGTTCCATCCTACCTGATGTGGAGCGGAACCTTCCAAATTAAGGACACCCTGTTTGCGCAGCTGTTGCCAAACTTATTATTAAGCGCCTGGAATGTCATGATGATCCGGACCTATTTTATGACAAGCATCCCGGACAGCCTTTATGAGGCGGCGGAAATTGATGGGGCACCCCAGATCAAGATATTCTCCGCTATCGTAATACCCCTTGGCAAGCCGATTCTGGTAACCATGGGAACCTTTGCCGGCTTAACCTACTGGAATGACTGGACTAACGGCCTTTACTATATCGTTAGGAATAAGGCGCTTTACAATGTACAGAACCTTTTGAACCAAATGGTCAGCAATATTCAATATCTGGCAACGAGTACCAACTCAAATGTGTCATCGGCCGCCGCTAACATTCCTTCGACGGCAATCCAGATGGCAATTGCGTTTGTGGCAATCCTGCCGATTATGCTTATCTTCCCGACCTTCCAGAAGTATTATTCGAAGGGACTTACGCTGGGCGGCGTAAAGGGATGATGAAAGAGTACTTTTTGGTACTCTTGGAAAGAATGGAGATGCCAGCAGTTGGCATTTTCAATATAAAATTTAAGGAGGAAAGATTATGAAAAGAAGAATGATTTCACTGCTTGTCATTGTAATGATGGTAGTGACCATGCTTGCAGGCTGCAGCAGCAAGAAAACAGGGGATTCCACCAATACGGATACTTCTGGCACCGCGGCACCGACAAAAGCAGCAGAAGGAAATGATGAAGAAGATTCATCCGTTACAAAAACGGCTACCGGTGAATACAGCGCGGAAAAGCCATATCACCTTGTATTTTCTTATATCGAATTCTATGAGCAGGATGATGCGGCCCGTGCAGCAGTACAGGATGCGATTAATGCGAAAATGATCCCTGAATATCATATTGAAGTGGAATTACTTCCCTTACAGTATGCTGACTATCAATCCACGATCCAGCTGATGCTGTCCGGCGGGGATGCCCTTGACATCATGCCAATTTTCTATCCCTATGCTTCCAGCTGGATTAGCATGGGCGGTATCTATAATATGTCAGATTTAATGTCTACTCCAGACGGACAGAAAATCGTAGAAGCCCTTGGGGAAGCAAATGCCCATGTTGGTACTATGAACGGTGTCCTGTACGGCTTCCCTGCAAATAAGGAATCCGTTGAGCTGGGCGGTCTCTTTATGAGGGCGGATATCTGTGATGAATTGGGTATCACCCAGGAGTATGGTTTAAAAGAAAATCAGGATGAATATACAGGACAGTACTATGACTGGTCAGTTGCTGCAGATATTTTTGCAAAGGTAAAAGCAGCATACCCCAATATGACACCATTATACATGTCTAACTCTGATCAGATGGCACGTTTTAAATTCTTTGATGAGCTGGTTGACAAATTCGGCGTCCTGGATTGGGAAGCAGACCACAACTCCACAAAGGTTGTGAACCTGTTCGAGACAGACAGCTATAAGCAGGCAGTTACCAGATTGGCTGACTGGTATGATAAGGGATACATCTTCAAGGACGCAGCTACTGATACCCAGGGTACTGCTACCATGATGAAGGCAGGCAATACCTTCAGCTACGCAACAGCAATTAAACCTGGTTTCCTTGCGGAAGCACAGGGTGCAAACGGCTGTAAGGGTTATGTAATGTATTTTAATGACCACAAAGAGGGCGGAATTTCTACCACAAACGTAAGCTTCTTTAATACCGGTATTGCTTCCAACAGCGAGGATCCGGAGATGGCATTTAAGTTTGTTTCTGCGCTGTACTCGGATGCAGAGTTAATGAATTTATGGCAGTATGGTATCCAGGATGTAAACTATAAGCTTCTTGAGGATGGTACAGCATACTATGTAGAAGGAGAAGACGGCGGCAACAGTAAATATCATCAGAACACCGGTTGGTTCATGGGGAACCAGTTTATCAGCTACGTATGGAATGATGGAACCAAGACACCGGATTACTGGAATAAGCTGCAAAAGCACAATGATTGGGCAGAGTATTCACCGGCCTTCGGCTTTATGTGGGATAGTACTGATTATTCAACAGAGATTACGGCGCTGAACAATGCTCTTGAGACCTACCGTTCTGCACTGAATACCGGTAGTGTCGGTTCCGCTAATGTGGAATCCACCTTGAAGAAATTAAATGACGCTCTTTATGCGGCAGGCCTTCAGGATGTTATAGATGCAAAGCAGAAGCAGCTGGATGAATTCCTTGCGAGCAAATAATCCTTAGTTTTTTAAAGCCCATTCTGTTAACACAGTATAAGCTGTTAATGGAAATTGGAACGGAATATAGTGTGAAGAGAAGTTCTAAGGCACCAAAAAACGGTGCCTAACAACTTCTATGCTTCACACTGGAAGAACGCAGAAGCAGCGTTCTTCACTGATTGTTTGTGCCGCTTGAGCGGCATATCGGGAAGTGTGAAATGAAGATCATTTCACATCCGGCACCCGGTGGCCTTGCGGCCAAATGTCCGTTAAGATGGAATTAAGCAGAAAGCAGGTTGGTCAGGGTGTATGCCCTGGCAAGCCTGCTTTTAAACTGTAGATTGTCTGATTTTACCGGTATAGGAAAGGCTATATGGATAAAGCTAATAAAAAGCCGATAAAAATCAGGGCAGGACGCACTTTCATTTTGACAAAACCTTGACAAAGCTTTATAATAAACTAGATATATTAATTCTGTTTGTATTACCTTTTCAAATAAATAATAACAATGGAGGAAATTAATATGGCACTAGTATCAGCGAAAGAAATGCTAACAAAGGCAAAGGCTGGCAAGTATGCAGTCGGTCAATTTAACATTAACAACCTAGAGTGGACAAAAGCTATTTTATTAACGGCACAGGAATTGAATTCACCGGTTATCCTCGGTGTATCCGAAGGCGCTGGAAAATATATGTGTGGTTATAAAACAGTTGTAGGCATGGTTAACGGGATGCTGGAGGAATTAAAAATCACGGTTCCTGTGGCACTTCATTTAGATCACGGCAGCTATGAAGGTGCATTGGCTTGTATTAATGCAGGCTTCTCATCCGTAATGTTTGATGGTTCCCACTATCCAATTGCTGAAAATTTTGAGAAAACAAAAGAATTAGTGGGAATTTGCGATAGCAAAGGCATCTCCATTGAAGCTGAGGTTGGTTCTATCGGCGGCGAGGAGGACGGTGTTGTTGGTGCAGGCGAATGCGCTGATCCGGAAGAATGCAAGATGATCGCTGATCTTGGTGTAACGATGCTTGCAGCAGGTATCGGTAATATTCATGGTAAATATCCGGACAATTGGGCTGGTCTTAGCTTTGAAACCTTGGATGCAATCCAGCAGAAGACAGGCGATATGCCATT
>JARKQP010000310.1 GCA_029974875.1 Mobilitalea sp. | reverse complement strand
CCTTAAGAGAAGGTGTAAGTTCGGATTATCACATCACTGAAAGACTGCTCAAAGATTTTATAAATCAAGTATGTGGAAGCAGGTTTTTTAAGCTTTTTAAACCAAGAATAAGGGTTTGCGTTCCCAGCGGAGTTACTGAAGTTGAAAAGAGGGCGGTTATAGATGCGGCCATGCAGGCTGGGGCAAGGAAGACATACCTTATTGAAGAGCCTATAGCAGCTGCCATAGGGGCCGGGATAGATATTGCAAAGGCTTGCGGCAGCATGGTAGTGGATATAGGTGGCGGAACTACTGACATAGCAGTAATATCTCTGGGTGGTACCGTAGTAAGCACCTCCATAAAAATTGCAGGGGATAAATTTGATGAGGCCATAGTAAGGTACATGCGTAAGAAGCATAACATAATGATAGGAGAGCGTACCGCGGAAGAACTTAAGATCAATGTAGGCACTGTTTATCCAAGAGTTCAGGAAGTGTCCATGGATATAAGGGGCAGAAATCTCATATCCGGTCTTCCTAAAACTATTACCATAACCTCTACGGAGATCATGGAAGCATTGGAAGAGCCTATTTCAAGCGTTGTAGAAGCAGTGCACTCAGTTCTGGAAAGAACTCCTCCCGAGCTCGCTGCAGATATAAGCGACAGAGGTATTGTAATGACGGGTGGCGGAAGCCTTGTATATGGTTTGGATAAGCTTTTGCAGGAGAAGACGGGCATAAACGTAATTATTGCCGATGATGCCATTTCATGTGTAGCGTTAGGAACAGGCAAAGCTCTTGATAACATAGAGATCATAGAACAAAGCGCCACAATAGAAAATAGAAGCAATAAGAGATATTAAACTAGTATCAAAGGGTATAAAGGGGTATGTGCGAATTTGCATATATCCCTTTACTTTTTAGGTTAAGTGATCTTGCTTTCAGTCCGATATATTAATTGCAATTAATTTTATCTAAGGGGATTAATCTATGATTCGTGGTCTTTATACTTCAGGTTGGAGCATGCTGGTCAACAGCAAAAAGATGGATGTAATATCCAACAATCTGGCAAATGTCAATACAAATGGCTTTAAACGTGATACAGTCGTCTTTGAGAGCTTTCCGGATGTCTTGACCAGAAGGATAAATGATACCAGAAGCAATATGAACCCTTCAGGGAAAATAGGAGATATGCAGCTCGGAAGTGACGTGGGTGAAATATTCACTTATTATAAGCAGGGGCAGCTGGTTAAAAGCGGCAGCAATCTTGACCTTGCTTTCCAGGGCACCGATTCTGCATTCTTCACGGTAGGGGTCCCCGATGCTGAAGGAAATATTAAGGAATATTACACCAGGGACGGAGCTTTTTCATTAAACGCCGGAAGACAGCTTGTAACTAAAGAGGGATATCCTGTAATGGGTGAAAATGGGGTTATTACTTTAAGCGGTGAGGATTTTTCCGTTAGCCCTGACGGCTCTGTATATCAGGAAGGACAGCTTGTTGATAGGCTCCTGATAAAGGATTTTGGAGATACTTTGGCATTAAGAAAATATGGTTCAAATCTTATAACTATAGATGGTGATGCCAATGAACAGATTTTTACCGGAACGATAGTGCAAGGCTTTGTAGAACAATCAAATGTTAACATAATTAGAGAGATGGTAGATATGATATCTGTGACAAGGTCCTATGAAGCCAGCCAGAAATTGCTTCAGGCGCAGGACGGGACCCTGGAAAGAGCAGTAAATGAAGTAGGAGCAGTGAGGTAAACAGTTGAAAGTTGGTAGTGGACAGTTAAAAGATAAAGGATGGAAGTCCTAAGCAAATAGAAAATTAGGGCACAAATAGCTATAGATACGGGTGTAAACCAAAGCTGCATTACTGATTTGAAACAAA
>JARKQP010000307.1 GCA_029974875.1 Mobilitalea sp. | reverse complement strand
CGCCATATTTAAACGGTCATAAAACAATGTCCTGTTTGGCAGTCCTGATAAGGAATCATAGTAGGCCAGGAGATGGATATCCTGCTCTGCCTTTTTCATTTTTGTCATGTCTGAGGAAATTCCGATATAGTTGGCTACGGCACCTTCCGAATTCTTTATTACGGTAATGGACATCCATTTCGGGTAAATCTCACCTGTTTTCCGCTTGTCCCAAATCTCGCCCTCCCAGGAGCCCTTTATATCTATTTCCTCCCACATCTGCCGGTAAAATAGCTCATCATGGTAATCTGATTTAAAGAGTCTTGGATTCTTCCCGATCAGCTCCTCCTTTGCATAACCGGACATTTTTACCATTGATTCATTCGCGCGGATGATTCTATTGGCTGCATCCGTTATGACAATTCCCTCAATCGCTTCGTTTATGATTTTGTCCGAGATTAGCAGCTCCCCGTTCAGCTTCATCATGCTGTTTAACTGTTCCTTAATTTGGGTTATATCATGCAGCAGATACAGCTTCCCAATCTTGCGCCGGTCTGCGTCATAGATTTCCTCTTCATTAATATTATAATAAAAGCTCCGCTCCTCCTCCTGCAGCACGATTGTATTCTCTTCCCCCTTATTCAAGGGTAGGGACATATTCTCAGCCCCGGGGACGTGTTTGACCACATCGTATATGCTCATACCAACTAATTTTGAGATATGATCCAGCTGCTTTAATTCCTCGTCCGCCTTCCTCCTGAGGAATTCCAGTGCCCTGGGGTTTACATCAATAATACATTCATCATTATCCAGCACAAACAGCAAATCCCTTATATTCTCTATGACCATATCCCTGGCATATGGTACTATCACCGCCTTGGGCAGCTGGTATATTCCCCAATAAAATACCGATAATGTTATTAATATCAGCACCGGTGTAGTATCGATAGGGAGAAGGAATATCTCTTGGGTGACAAACAGCACATTAATGATGAAAGATACCAGACATCCTAAGAAAACAAACATGCTTTGCTTACGGTAAATCTTCGGCGATTCTAAGGCTCTTGTTAAAAGCAAATAGCATGAAATGAGAATCAGCGTATAAGAATAAAATGTATTTACCAGAAATCCGATATCTTTTGTATATGCAAAAATCGGTACCCCATTATTGAAATACACTTCAGGATTTGTTAAAAATACATAGGGTATGCGCCCTGTAGCAATCGATACAAGAGAAAGAAAAGGTATAAAATAAATTAAAATTTTATGGGACAGCCTGATCCGCTGATACCTTTTGCTGAAGATGAGTACGGTAATTAAAAAAACCGGAGGCACCAGGGTCACTCCTATATATTTTAATTTCTGGAATACCAGGATCCATTTCAACGGCGCAGCAAAGCTGAGTAGCTCCATCAGAAGCCAGAACGATACCAATAGGGACATTGTCAAAAGTCTTTTCGTTATATCGGCTTTACTGCCCCTTAGCAAAAAAATTGTTAAAATTGTACTTAGAATAAAACTTATGAGATAAACTGCTCCAAATATCATTTGTTTACTTTATAATGAGATGCATTATAACCTTTCCTCTTTATGTAGTCCATTCCTGCCGGTTTATTATACTCCAGCTTTCCCGGAAGCCTTCTTCTACCTTTTTCAGGTGAATATGAAAATCTGCTTACAATTTTCTTACAAAGCCTTTAGCTAATCATACCATTCCTAGAAGATTTTATCAATCCATAACTGGTCCTACCACACAGAAAAAGGACTGCCGCACCTTAGTGCCCAGTCCCTTATCATAGTGCGCCTGACAGGCACACTCTAAAAATATTTCTTATTACCCCAGAGGTTACTTTTCTTCAAATCCATATACTCATTATAAGCCCGTTCCAAAATCTGCTTTTCGTTCGCAAATTTCAACATGTGATAAGCCTCATGGAATTTATAGTAACCCGAGTCCATAAAATACTCTTCCCGTTGTGGTTTACTGTAATAGCTATCAGACATCATCAAATACCAATGAACATCCTTTAATACTGTATTCTGTGGTGTGCTAAAAGAATATTGGCTTTTCCCGATATACTTGATGATGGAAGCATTCGTTCCCGCTTCCTCTAACACCTCGCGTATGGCGGTTTCTTTATATTCCTCTCCTTCTTCAACAGTTCCTTTTGGTAGCACCCACCCTTCATACTTATTCTTATAATTTTTATACAGTAATAAAATCTTTCCTCTGAATATCACTACACCACCACAGCTCGTTGCTTCAACCATCGCAATGCCTCCTGCCTTTGGTGTACCTCTTTATCTGATAAAAGTATACATCAATGTAAGCTGATATTCAATACAATATTTAAAATGTTCAAAGGCCAAAGGAAGCTGAAAACCACCACATAGTTAATTCTACCCAGGTTCCAAAAAACCACTTTTTCCAGTGCAGCATTCTTTTCGTGGACGTTGTATCAGTCACTAAAATATTCCTTTAATATCTTTTTTGCTATTGGAACAGCATAATCACTTCCGGTTCCGACGCTTTCTACGATAATACTTACTACGATCTGCGGCTCCTCATAGGGTGCATAGCCGATAAACCAGGCATGTGCCGGTTCATTGTCCCCATGATCGGCGGAGCCTGTCTTTCCGGCAACCTGGACGGATAAGCTGTCTAATTTTTCAGCTGTGCCGTCGGTAACAACGGACCGCATCATCTTTCCAAGAATGCCTGCTTCCCACGGCGTTATGGGTTTTGCCGCGGTCTGGGGGGAATAGGTTTTGACAATTCCACCGTTCACATTTTCAATATGGTCTACCACATAGGGCTTCATCATTTCCCCGCGATTGGCAACTGCTGCCGTTATCATTGCATTATGGAGCGGAGTAACCAGTGTACCCCCCTGTCCGATGGCTGTCTCCATTACATCCTGCACAGTGGCTCCGCTGGCCTGGAGTGTAAAGCTGCTTTTATTACTTTCCATCGTAACCGGCAGGCTGCGGTTAAATAAGAAATCTTCACACAAGGAATAGAAGCTATCCAAATCCAAGGATCTCCCTATGGTTGCAAAGGAAGTATTGCAGGATTTTGCAAAGGATTCATCCAAATCCTCTTTCCCATGGGCCTTGTTATTGTAACAACGGATCGTCCTGCCCTCATACGTCGTACTACCCTTACAAGTATAATCATAATCTACATAATCCGGATTCTCCCTGATATATTCCAAGGCTGTTAGTACCTTAAAGGTAGAGCCGGGAGCATAAAAGCCCTGGGTAGCCCGGTTCATTAATTGGGCGTTTGTTTTCCCCTCTTCATCCGAAGTAAGCTCTTCCCAGATCTCATCAATATCATTCGGGTCATAGGAAGGCTTGGAAACCATGGCAAGTATTTTGCCGGTGGAGGGCTCCATTACAACTACGGCTCCCTTATTATTTCCGAGGGCGTCATAGGCCACCTGCTGCAGTTTTGCATTCAGGGTTGTCACCACATTATCACCCGGACTTTTTTCACCTGTCAGGTCGGCGTATGTCAGCTCGAAAAAATTAATATTTGAGGTCAACAGCCGGATATTTTCCGATTCCTCGATTCCGGTCTTTCCCTTGGAATATCTTCCCACCACATGTGCAAACACCTCGTCAAAAGGATATTCCCTGGTTTCCTTTCCCTTCCCATCCGTTACCGTCTGTGCCAATACCTCTCCATCAGCCGAAAGGATACTTCCTCTTACAACTCTCTGTGACAGGACGTCCTGACGTTTATTATAAGCGTTGTTAATCACCTCATCGCTTCTTACCACAAGAAAATAAGCGAAATAGCCCACCATAAGAACAGTCAGCCCGACAAAGATATAGATAAGGTTATAGATCGGCTTTTTGGGATTTTCATGTGTAAACCATCTCATATGCTACCTCCGTAATCCGCTTTTGAGAGGATTTTTCCTCCAGAGCAGGATTCTCTGTGTCTGTTTCACCAGTACTTGCTTTCTCCAGTGTCCGTTTCTCCTGTACTTGCTTTCTCCTGTGTCCGTTTCTCCGGTACTTGCTTTCTCCAGTGTCCGTTTCACCAGTATTTGCTTTTTCCAGCGTCTGTTTCACTAGTATTTGCTTCTCCAGTATCTCCTTCTATGGTATCCTCCACTCCTAAATTTTCTTCCCATATATCACTCTCCACGGTATCCTCTTCCGAAGGATTCCTTTTCATGGCATCCTTCGTCCTGAAATTGCCTTCCATAACATCTACCATGGTACTCTCTTCTCTGTTGTCCTTCTTTCTGGCATTCTTCTTCCCGGTTATCTTATTCCCCACATCTTTATTTCTAATATCCCTGTTTCTCGTCTTCTCCTTCATTGCGATCCCCTGCAGTATCATAAACATCAATATCGTCGCAAAGACAGAGCTTCCGCCCTGGCTGATTAACGGTAAGGTAACGCCGGTGGAGGGGATGAATTTAATGACACCTCCAATGGATAGGAACACCTGGAAAATGAACATGACTGCAAAGCCCACTGCCGTCAAGCGGTAGAACAGTACCTCCTGACCCAGGGCAATATTAATAAACATCACAAAGCAGCTCACATAGATCAGGATAATGCAGATAACAAAAAGGCCTCCAAGCTCTTCTGATATGGCGGAGAAGATAAAGTCACTCTCAACCACGGGAATAGACGTGGGCAAGCCCCGGTTCAGCCCCATGCCAAACCATCCGCCTGTTCCAATGGCAAACAGGGATTGTGTAATCTGATATCCTTCCTTGTCAATATAGGCAAAGGGATTCTGCCACGCCATTACCCTGACCCTGACATGATAAAATAACCGGTAGGCTACCAGGGCTGCCCCACTGCCTCCAAGCAGTCCGGCAAATAAATACAGGGGACTTGCCGAAGCGACATATAGTATGAACAAATAGGTCACAAAGAAAATCAATGCCCCACCTAAATCCGTCTGGGCTACCAAAAGCAGTACATGAATAGCTGCAAGGACCGTAACGGCACAGACCCTCCGAAAGCTGGTCTGCTCCTTAAACAAGGCCGCAACGCACAGTACAAAAAGCAGCTTCACAAATTCTGAGGGCTGTACGCTAAAGCCTGCTATGGAAATCCAGTTCGTGGCCCCCTGCTTCGTCGTCCCAACCAGTAGGACCAATAACAAGGCTCCAATTCCTGCAAAGCCATAGAACCAGCCAAACCGCCTTAAATTCATTCTTGATCTCATCACCAGAGGTACGAGCAGGCATACCAGAAAGGAAAAAGCTACAATCATTACCTGCTTTACAGCCATGTCATAATTCAGCCTTGCCAGCATGATAAAGCTGATAACCAAAAGCATCAGCATATTTCTTAGCAGCAATTTTGGCATCTTCGGGTAAATCAGCTGATACACTCCCAGTACCAAGGCCAGCAGCAGTACTTCCCCACCATATAAAATAAGCAGCTTCACGCCGGAAGGAAGGTCTCCCAAAGCAAAGATGTCAGGAAAGCTTCCCAGATCAAAGCTACCCAGAAAACTCCCCAGATCAAAACTGCTCTGGGATCCCCCCGCCATAAAACCACCGGGGAGCTGCAGGAACAGGGTTGCATACCCGACAAAATGTAAAAGGAAGATTAACATGGTCAAAATAATATAAATCCGCCTCTGATATCTTTTACTCTTAGACCGGAACACAGTAAAGCTATAATAAGAATAGATTCCCATCAATAAAATCATCAGATATTTAGTTAATTGAACGATTAAATTCATAGCCACCTCCTAA
>JARKQP010000294.1 GCA_029974875.1 Mobilitalea sp. | reverse complement strand
TTCTTCAAACCTTGTGAGAAGATGGATTATTTTAAACCTAACTGCTCGATTACCTTCTTAGCAATCTCGGAAACGATGTCGTCTGTCTTTGTTTCTGATGCTGCATGGCCTCCACAATTATGGCAGCTTGTACCACCCTTGTTTACCTTAGCGCAAAGATCAGCAGGATGCTTTCCGGTCATGCCGAACTGTCTGCGGATCTCATATAATCTCTGTACCTGGGAGTCGGATAATTCCTTAGGTCCGCCCAGCTGCTTGGAAAGATATCATAATTGTGCATAGAATTCTACGGATTCCATCTTATGATAAGCTGACAGCAGGGAATCAGAGAAGGTTAATGCACCATGGTTCTCTAACAATACTGCATCATAGTACTGAAGGTACTTGGATACTGCGTCAGGAATTTCTTCTGTAGAAGGTGTGCCGTACTCAGCAATAGGTACACAGCCGAGGGAAATAACTGCTTCCGGCATAATAGGCTGTGTCAAGGGGATACCTGCAATAGCAAAGCTGGTAGCATACATCGGATGGGCATGTACTACAGACTGAACGTCCGGTCTTTCTTTGTAAACACGCATATGCATCTTGATTTCTGAAGAAGGCTTGAAGTTACCGTTTGCCTGAAGAACCTTACCGTCTTTGTCAACCTTACAGATATACTCCGGTGTCATAAAACCTTTGCTTACGCCAGTAGGTGTGCATAAGAATTCATTATCATTCAGCTTAACGGAAATGTTACCATCGTTAGAAGCAACCATTCCCTTATTATAAATTCTCTTACCTATCTCGCAGATTTCTTTTTTGATTTCGTACTCTGACTTCATACATGTCCTCCTAATTGGTTATTACATAAAATTTGTTGTTTTGGTTTGATTTCTTTTGGTTTGTCTTTATTCTAATCCCTGCCCACTCTTTTGTCAATATGTATTTGTTGTTTTTATGTTGTTTTTGTTTGTTTTTCTTTTGGTTTTAAATGTGAATTGATAACAATACAAGAAAAAGAAGGCATCTCAGACATCACGTTCCAAAATACCTTCTTTTCTTTCCTTATTGGTCCATATTACGGCTCCCTGGCCCCTATATCGTTTCTTATTTATTTCTCACTGACACCCTTGCGTTCATTTAGGATAATTTTATCAAGCACCGCTTTGTATACCAGGATGATCTGTGCATCTATATAACAGAATTTGTTTGTTATATATTCGTAGGCCTTATATATGAAGCAAATACTTATCATTGTTAAAGCAATGATCGTAAGTATGGGCTGCAGATCCTTCGCAATTAGAAAAATAGATGCAGATAAATAAAACAGAAAGGCCAGAAAGAAATTCTTGCTGATACGGAAGGCGAGCAGCATGGTATCATTTAACCTGTTATGCATTCTCGCAATGGATTTAATATCTCTATACTTTAACTTCTCATACATATCCTCATATATGGTCTTACTGTCACTTATTCTTGTTTCCATATTCTCTTTTACGTAAGAAGAGTACCGGCGGTATTCAGCTTCCCCAAGCTCTTTTCTAATTAACTTTTTAAATACGTTCGACATAAAATTCCTCCATTATACAGCAATGAACTAAATCTAGCAAGCAATCCTTTTATTTGACTTTTATACCACAATACTTTATTTTTGTCCAGTTCCTTATTATATATCGGGTGTGCCCGAAAACTGCTTGGAAGTGTCCGGCATGCATAAGCAGCTTTTGCGGCCGCCCTGTTTTCAGATTACTTTTTACAATACTATTATTCTCATTCGCCTTAAAATAAACCTCAGCAAATATTGTTTCTATTACCAAAGTTAATTTTTTATCGTCTTCATTTATTATCTCTGTGAAGTTACTTTCTATAACGGATAAAAAGACAAATTTGTTTCAATATGATGTACTTTGTAAGATAAAATCCAATTATAGCGCCCTATGATTTATTAACAAAATGTTCATAATATATCCATACAATCATCATATATGTACTTTATAATCAAAAATAAGTTAAGAAGAGAAATCAATTAACTGATGAAAGTACCACAACTTAATATTGCTTACAAGATAATTTTTTTCATAAAATAAGCCCGGCAGCTACCCTCCCCCCTCTACCGGGCTTCTCCTCTTTTATAAGCCCTGTTTCTGGAGGATTTCCTTTGTAAAGCAAAGCCATCGCTAAGACAGTTTCATTTCTGTCTTATTTTTTTCTTCATTTTTTAGTTTTCTTCATTTTTCAGAGATCTTACTATATTATATGGTTTCTTCTATTTCTTTGTTCGTATCCAAAGAATGAAATACACATTCTTAAAATGAAATACCTTCTTAGAACGAAATAAGTTCTCTATAACAAAGCTCTCCGCAGCAAAAAGGTTCTTACCACTAAACAAACCTTCTTGAAATAATTTCCATAAAATATCAAACAAAATAAACAACTTTTTTCTTTTCTTAGATATTAATTTATGTTATTATAATCGTTGGATAATTTGGCGAAAATAAGATTGCCATGTAGAAAATAAATTCAGGAGGTAGAACAATGTCAAATGTAATAATTATGGATCATCCTTTAATCCACCACAAGCTAGGAATTATGAGACGCAAAACCACGACAACAAAGGAGTTTCGTGACCTCGTTTCAGAAGTTGCAATGCTCATCTGCTATGAGGCTACCAGAAAACTTCCGCTTGCTGACATTGAAATAGAAACACCCTTGGTAAAAACAATTGCAAAAGAGATTGCCGGCAAGAAGCTCTGTATCGTTCCAATCCTTCGTGCAGGCCTCCATATGGCGGATGGTATCCTAAATCTGATACCAAGTGCAAAGGTTGGGCATATCGGCCTGTACCGTAACGAGGAAACCTTAGAGCCGGTTGAGTATTTCTGCAAGCTCCCCTCCGATGCAGACGAGCGTGAGATTTTTGTCGTTGATCCAATGCTTGCAACCGGGGGCTCCGCTGTGGCAGCCATTGACCTTCTTAAGAAAAGGGGTATCGCTAAAATTCATTTTCTCTGTCTCATTGCAGCACCGGAAGGTGTGGAGCGTTTGACAAAAGCCCATCCTGATGTTGAGATCTATATCGGCAACCTTGATGAAAGGCTGAATGATAAAGGCTATATCCTGCCAGGTCTCGGCGATGCAGGGGACAGGATCTACGGAACAAAATAAGACGGATCCGACCGCCTTTACATTGCTTATACTTAAATAATCCCCGGAACAACCGGCTTGATATCCATTCAAACCGGCGATCCGGGGATTTTCCGTATTTACTGCTTGCTACTCATGTAGCTTTATCCCAATATATACATCTGGCTTTTGACGCCCATAAAATCCAAATTAAATCTACTTTAAATTACGGAGAACTTATAAATCGTTACGGAATCATATTCCTTTCCCGCTTTTAGCAGGCAGGAGGGAAAGCTGCTGATATTGCAGGAATCCGGGAAATACTGGGTCTCAAAGCATACCCCTGCCCTCTTATTATATACTGCCCCTGCCTTGCATCCCTCTTCCGGTGTCAGGAAATTCCCTGTATATAGCTGCATACCGGGCATATCCGTATATACCTCCAGCTTCCTTCCGCTCTTCTCATCAGTTAATTCCGCTACCTTCTCTACATCGGTGCCGCTGATGTCAAGTACATAGTTATGGTCATATCCACCGGCCAAAACCAGTGGCTCATAATCAGAACCAATGTCCTGTCCCAGCTTCTTTGCAACCCTGAAATCCATTGGCGTACCGGTTACATCCCTAAGCTCGCCGGTAGGGATCAGCTGCTTGTCCGTCGGGGTAAACTGATGCGACTTAATCCAAACCTTATGGTTAAGCACAGAGCCTGAATTATGCCCGGAAAGATTAAAGTAGGAATGGTTTGTTAAATTCACAACCGTATCGCGGTCAGACACTGCCAGATATTCAATGACCAATTCATTCGCTTCCGTCAGGCTATAAGTAACCGTAATATCCAGATTACCGGGGAAGCCCTGCTCCATATGGGGGCTTAGCCTTGAAAATTCAACACTTGCTATATCATCATCCTTATAGCATTCCGCCTCATATATAAATTTATTATATCCGACAAATCCACCATGCAAGGTATTCCCGCCGTCATTCTTATCCAGTTCATATACCTTCCCATTTATTCCAAACTTCGCGCCGCCAATCCTGTTCGCATACCTGCCGATAAAGGAACCAAACCCGGGAGCATTGTTTTCATAGCCGGCAACCGCCCCATAGCCTAAATTAACATCTGCCAGGGCACCCTTTGCATCAGGAACCAGGATGTTGATGATAGCCGCTCCATAATTAATTAAGGAAACCTCCATTCCATTCCCATTCGTCAAGGTGTATAAGGTTACTTCCTCACCCTTTGCAGTTTTACCAAATGATTTTTGCGTAATCTTCATTTTTCTACTCCTCGTCCTAAAATATAAACATTCTTAAGTAATGATTATAGCATATTGGCTAAAAATAGCAAATGGTTTATTCGCTCCCGCTGAAGGAAAATGCCAGACCCGAAGCATCGGATACCCTGCAGGAAACTAATTCTTCTTTGATTGACATAAGAAAACGCCAATGCTATACTAAAGCATATCAGAATAAGTGGTTATGCTTTTGTACTTCTGTTCTTATCTGAAGCGCAGAGCTAACATAATAGGGAAACAGGTTAAATGCCTGTACGGTCTCGCCGCTGTATTTGGGGAATTCATCGAGGCAAGGAATACCTTGTGAAAGTCACTGGATATTATTCTATCGGAATAATACTGGGAAGACGCGAAATGAGTCATGATCCAAGAGTCAGAATACCTGCTTATTACTGGTACCAATCATTCCACGAGGATTTGGGCATGGGTACAATAGACATAGTCAATTGCTAATAACCTGTAACTGGTTGTATTTGACTTGGGCAGCTGCATATGCTGTATGGCTTTATTGTCCTTTTCCCGGTTCATCCGTGGGTAAAGGATTTTTTTTATTACATTTTTAGGAGGAGAGTATGAAAAACAAATATTTTAAGCCGGTTTTAGCGGTTGTCCTATTGGCAGTTTTGATAGCAGCAATGTCCTTAGCTTATAACCATTTTAAACCGGGAACTACGAAGGGTTCCAAAGAGGTGGTTGTAGAGGTGGTTATTCCTGAGGAGGAAAGCAAGGCATTTACGCTGAATACAGATGCTGAATTTCTTGGCCAGGCACTGGAAGAGGCGGATCTGGTCAAAGGCTCCATGGAAGATTATGGTTTATACATTACAGAAGTGAATGGCCGCGTCGCTGATGATTCCAAAAATGAGTGGTGGTGTATTACCAAGGGTGGCGAGGACGTTTACACTGGAGTTGATTTGACACCAATCGCAGACGGGGAGCATTATGAAATCACTCTTACCGTTTACTAAAAAAGAGAAGGAATATCCGGCAGGAGGTTTTCAGATGAAGGTTAAGGATATCGCTATTATCGGAATGATGAGTGCAATTATGGTTGCCACCCAGTTCTGTTTAAGCTTTGTTCCTAATATTGAGCTGGTATCCTTGTTAATCATACTGTATACCTTGACCTTTGGCTGGAGGTCGATTTATATCATCTATGTCTTTGTGGCTGTGGAAGGCCTTATTTATGGCTTTGGACTATGGTGGTTCTCATACCTGTATATCTGGCTGATATTATATCTTATAACCAAGCTGTTTCATAGGGTGCAATCCCCCCTGTACTGGGCCATCATCTCGGGAGCCTACGGATTAAGCTTTGGCGCCCTATATTCCATCACAGTTATGATTACAAGCGGAATCCAGGGCGGCCTGGCCAGCTGGGTGCAGGGAATTCCATTTGATATCGCTCATTGTGCCGGTAATTTTGTCGTTACCCTTATCTTATTCAAGCCACTTTATTTTATCCTGAATAAGCTGAAGCTCCAGCTGGCAGGCTAGTACAACGGGCCCTAAATAACTGTGCACAGTTATTTAGGGCCCGTTGTACTAGCCTGAAATATTTTATATTGCCAGTAATTCCTTCGCGGAGATACGGTTCTACCGGTATTCCCCAAAGATGCGCAGCAATAAATCCCCAGTTCCCACATTATATCCATTCATCCCATAGATTCCTGTCATCCGGTCGGTAACCAGGATCAGGGGCAATTTTTCCGGATCTATGTACATCCTTCTGCCGATCCTGTCCACATTCTCCTTCGCAGCATCATAGTATGTCCGTATCCTTGGGATTGCAGACAAGGTTCTTTTGATTGTCGGGTTTTCCAGCGCTGCTTTATCCTTTACCATAAAGAAAATGCTGCCGTCCAGCTCCTGGAACGCTTCCTTATGCTCATACAGCTCATTTAGGATGTGCTCCGTCGGTTCCTTTCCTTCCTCCAGCCAGATGAACAGGTTCATCCGGTTCCGGGGTTGTGTCTGGGGAGTTTCCGGGCACGACCCTACCAGCTCACTGGCTTTTATAGCTTCCCCTGCCTCTCCTGCCAATTCAAAATCAGGCAATGGATAGTGGGTCAGCATATCATTTAATTTGATATCCCTGGACTGCAGGGAAACCTCCCTGTACTCCCCTGCCCGCAAGGTGAAATAATATTCCTTTGCAAACAGGTTCCCGTTCAGCAGCCGTTTCGTGGTTATGATACGGTAGCTGCCCGGTGCCAGCTGCAGCTCCATGCCCTCCTTCTTCCATTCTGCTTCCGCAAGGTTCAAGGACTTGTAGCTTCCCCTTTCCAGGGCCGCAAGGGACCAGTTCGCAAAATAAATCCAGCTTTCCCCTGCCTTTGCCGGCCGGAGCCTCAGAGAAGCTGCCGCCGTGTCCGTACTCCCTACGGATTTGAACTGTCCTTCCTCATAATATTCAATGGAACAGTCCTTCCTATTCATCCGTGCAGGAATTCCAAAGGTTCTGCAGATAGCTACAAATAATATTTTCTTTGACAAAAGGCTCCCTGCCCCAAGCTCCAAACAGGCCGCCGGAGCCGTGAACAGATGGCTGTATTCCTTCTCCTGATATTCCTGGATCCTTGTATGGATATCCTCCCAGATCAGAGCCGGTTTATCCCGGAATAACTGCCTCTGCTCCTCCGTATAAAACCCATGGATAAATTCCCGGTACCGTGTCAGTGGTTCAAAATAAATCCTGGGATTTAGTACATAATGAGTAAAAACCTCCCGTTCCAACCGATCCGCGTACTTCATTGCATCGCTGAAATGCTCCCTAAGAACGCTGCTTTTACAATCCCTGTAATCTTTTTCACTCAGCGCCATCAGTAAGGCTTCCTTATCTTCCCGCGCCCATCCAGGCTCCTCAAGGAGGAATTTCCTAAGCTCCCCATAATTACTTTTACTTTTCTCCAGAATTCCTTCCAGCTCTCCCCCGGCCTGCCCCTGCAAAATCTGTTCCTTTGCTTCTGTTCCGGCATAGGCGGCCTCTACCTTAGCCAGGCGCTTCCCGATTGCCTCCTTCATCCGTCTTGAGCCGGAGAGCTCCTGCTCCTTTTCCAGCGTAACCGTATTTACCGGCTGTTCTTCCGGAGCTATGATATCAAAATCGGTCCAGACCTCTTCCTGCCTATCCTCTTCCAGATCAATTATGAAATTGCTCTTTTCCCTTGTGTCAATAATGCGGTCTACCAGCTGTCCGTCCTTATGGGCATGAAGGCGGATGCTTCCCAGGCCCAGGGTAATCCGCACCTTTCCGGCATGGTCCGTAAGCAGTGCTGCAACGGTAAAAAACTCGGAATAATTCAGCACCTCAAATTCTACCTCCGCGGCCTCCACCGGATTTCCTGCCTTATCAAGGATTCGGACCTCAAGCTCCTTTGTACGGGCATAATGGGACAGGGTATTAAATACCGCAGCCATTCCATCCCTTTCAGTTACCTCTTCCCCGGAAGGAATACCGCCAAACCATCTGGAATGGGCCAGCATGGCCCTTGAGGAAGCATTGGTAAACCAGCCCCGGTTTAATACCGGCTCAGGTTCACATGCCCCGATAAAATACCAGGCTCCATCACACCAGGCCTCTACCCAGGCATGATTGTCATCACAGTGGGACCATCTTGGAACATACACCTGCCTGGCAGGAATCCCTATACTACGGAGTACCGAAACTGTAAATGCAGACTCCTCCCCGCATCTTCCGAAGCCGGTTTTATATACTGCCATTGGCGCCATGGTTCTTTCGTCGGTGGAATGGTAGGTCACTTCCTCCGCACACCAGTAATTTGCCTCCAATACGGCCTCCCTCATCCCCAGCCCCTCCACACGTGGGGACAGCTGCCGGTAGAAGAAGCCTCGGCACGGCGTAATCTCTTCCTCGTTCACCCTGTGGTATAGTACATAATTCAAAAACAGCTCCAAAGGCAGCTTATCCCTGTAATTCCCCCGGTTCCACAAGAATATCCCGTGCTTTGCATAATCCAGGAAGGTATCAAAGGAATAGTTGCCGATATCACTAAGGGGCATCTTTGTATATAGGAACTTCATTACGATTGCTTCCTGAGCCGGAAGTTCCCTAAAGCTGCGGAGAATAACCTCCTTCCGGTTCCCCATGAGCGGAAGAAGCTTTTCAAAATCTCCTTCTATCTGTTGCTCCATTTCAAATGAAAACATCTTAATTCCTCATCTTTCCTTATGGGTACTCCCAGAAACTTTCTTGTATCAAAAGCTTTAACACTTTTCTGGGCAAAAAGTCATTTCACAAATCTGTATACAAAGAGTTTCCAGGCGTACTTTAATAAGCCCCAGGTACCGGGCCATGATTATAAATTCTCCAAAACGTTCTTTGCCAGCCTTATCTTATCCACGTCCGTCTGCCAGATCTCATATTCACTCATGAACGGCAGCCCCATATTGACGTCCTCCTTGCGGAAAACCATCCTGCTGTCCTTTACCACTTTGCCTGACATATGATAGGAGGCTGCCAGGGTTGCAGGGTAGAGCTCCTGAATAGTCTCAGCATCTACACCACCCCCTACCAGAATATCAATTTGGCCTGCTGCCTCCTGCACCAGGCGGCGGATTAATTCCTTCCCCTTAAGG
>JARKQP010000283.1 GCA_029974875.1 Mobilitalea sp. | reverse complement strand
AGTATAGGATGGAATCATCTGGGTAGAGACCACCTCATAGCCGTCAACACCACTTTCTGCACAACGCCGGATACACTCCTCGAAGGTATAGTCCCCCTACACATACTCTTTAGTAAAACTATACAGGGTAACCCCAATCTTTACCTTTGTCATATCTGATTCCTCCCTTCGTCAGCCAAAGCCATTATTTTTTGGTCACAGATATCAATCGGCGTATAGCTATGCTCTCCTTCCTTAGATCCCGGAAGGGGCATGTATGGGCTGTGAAGCATTAAAGTCAGCCTGACATCGTGCTCTCCTGGGGTAAGGCCACCTGGTTTGTGGACCTTGATTGTTGCTGGGGCAATGATATTCCAAAACTCAGAAAATTGTTGCTTCAATTCTACAATGCCAAATTCCTTCCCATTCAGGCAGAAGGTTATATCATTGGTATCCGCCTTTTCGCCGTCCACCTCAACAGAAAGCTCATCAATGACGGACAGGAAGTGTCCCCTGTAATATCCTAACCTTACATCAAACTGAAATCCCAGCTTCCGCCCATCCACATAATAATTGCGCAATGTGCCGTCCCTTAGGATATCAGTAAATTTTAACTTCATTACCAATCCCATGAAAGCGCCCTCCTTCATCTCTATCCATTACTGTTTCTTGCGGCTATGGCCAAGTACTACCTTGCATCAGTTTAACTTAATACAGCGCCCACTATTTATACAAGGCAGTACTAGTCAGATTACAAATTGCTCCATATATCTCTTGCTTAGCTTCAGGCTGTTAAGAACTGCTTCCTGGGAGCCTTCAAATGCTTTATCCTCTACCTCAATGCAGGTATAGCCGTCATAACCGATGTCCGTTAAAGCGCTGACGTATTTACCCCAGTCCACATCACCAAGTCCCGGAAGCTTTGGTGACATAAAGCTTAAGGGATACGCCATGATTCCCACGTCATTAAGCTTATCACTGTAAATCTTAATATCCTTATAATGTACATGGAAAATTCTATCCTTAAATTCATAGATCGGCTTAATATAATCAATCATCTGCCATACGAAATGGGAAGGATCATAGTTTAAGCCGAAGTTTTTGCTCGGAATAAGCTCAAACAGCTGTCTCCAGATGCTTGGTGTCGTTGCCAGGTTCTGCCCGCCAGGCCACTGGTCCCTGCCAAAAAGCATTGGACAATTCTCAATTGCAACCTTAACATTATTCTCTTCTGCCAGCTTAATGATCGGCGGCCAGATTTCCTTGAAGAGCTCAATATTTTCTTCCACTGTCTTTGTCTGGTCCCTGCCGATAAAGGTGGTGACCAATCCAATTCCCAGGCGGTTGCTTGCTACGATAAGCTTCTTCAGATGCTCTATGGCAGCATTTCTTTTCTCCAGGTCCGCATCCATTGCATTCGGATAATATGCCAGGGATGAGATCTCGACCTTCTTCCCGGCACAATAAGCCTTAATATATTCTATTTTCTTATCATCCAGGTCATCCACATTCAGATGGCTCACACCTGCATAGCGGCGCTCTGCTTTTCCCTGTGGCCAGCAGGCAAGCTCAACGCAGCCAAAGCCTAATTCGCTGGCAGTATCAATAACCTCTTCAAATGAACTTTGATCCAAGATTGCACTAACAAACCCTAATTTCATACTTTTCCTCCATCTATTTATATGATTGGGTGATTATTGATTGTTATATTACCAGACACTCCCTGGAACTCTCCCGTATGCATGTCTATGGTGGTCTTTCTCCATATTATCGGAACTAAATACATGTTCCGATAATCGGTGCACACTTTGCACGGCGCAAATACGGCGCCTTTTATCAGAAGTAAAGTACAACTTCCCATAACTTATATTATTGAATCAAAACCATGATTCAATAATCGGGATGCACGGCGCAAATTCAGCGCCTTTTATCAGAAGTTAAAAAGACAACTTCTGATAACTTATATTGCATACACAAGCATGTGAAGAGTTTCAGGGAGCCTGATCTTCCTATTATTTATTTAAGAATACTTCCTTACCGGTCCGGTCGGATTCGTAGATAGCTTCCAGAATCTGTGTTACCACAAATGCCTGCTCCGGCTTTACAAGGGGCTCACCATCATTGATGACCGCATCCAGCCACTGCTTTGCTTCCATGTAGCCAGGCTCGCCTGCGCCGCCTTCAAAATATGCAATGTTTCCTGCAGAAGAGATCTTCTCCTCTGTCAATAATCCATGATGTCCGCGGTTGTAGATCAGCTGATTTACCGGATAGCTCATACCGGATTGTACCTCAGCACCAGCCTTGGTTCCGCACAGGGTTGTGGATGCTTCCTTTGACTCGGATACATTGAGTGCCCAGGATGCTTCCAGATAGATTGCTGCGCCGTTCTCCATCTTAATCATACCAAAGGCAGAGTCCTCTACCTCATAGGTCTTTGGATCCCAAGGCCCAAACATATTGCCTTCCGTTGCCTGGGGTAAGCTGCCCAGCTTATAGAATACGGAACCGGTTACGCTGACCGGTTTGTAATTGTCCATCATCCATAAGGTAATATCAAGCGCATGGGTGCCGATATCAATCAGCGGTCCGCCGCCCTGTAATGCCTTGTTAGGGAATACGCCCCAGGTAGGAACTGCCCTTCTTCTTACGGCATGTGCCTTGGCATAGTAGATATCGCCTAGCTCACCTGCGTCACAAGCCTTGTGGAGGGACTGGATCTCATCCCTGAATCTGTTCTGATAGCCAATGGTGAATTTCTTTCCGCTCTTCTTCCAAGCTTCGATCATCTTCCTGGCATCCTCTGTGTTATGTGCCATCGGCTTCTCGCATAATACATGCTTGCCTGCCTCAAAAGCAGCTACAGTAGCCGGGCAATGCACTACGTTAGGTGTCAGCACATGGATTATATCCAGATCCTTATCCTTATACATTTCAAGGTAATCCGTATACACCTTTGCATCTGCTGCTCCATATTCCTTTGCTGCCTTTTCAGCTCTTTCCGGAACAATGTCACAGAATGCTGTCATCACGCATTTGTCTGCCAATTTCTTGAGTGCCGGCATGTGCTTATTATTAGCAATACCTCCACAACCTACAATACCGATCTGTAATTTACCGTCCTTCATAAAACTTTACCTCCTGATAATATCTTTATTATTTTTAGATGATACCTTAGATAATACAAAACTATGTTGTTCCCAACTGCCTATATTTTTAAAACAGGTTTATTTCTATTCCTATTTTAGTTCAAATCCGCTATCTACACATTTGATTATTTACACTTATATCGTGATGCTTTTTGTCCAGTTTCTCAGAGACGCACAGAAAAAAGACAAATTTTCATATATGTTTTATGCTCTTTTTTAATTCGGACACTTTCCATGCCTATTCAAACTGGATTGCTGTATTTGTCTCAGCTGATTTCCTCACAGCGTCCATAAGCCTTAATACCCTTCTCACTTCCTCCGGTTTAATTGCCAGCTCTTCCTTCCCGTTCAGGGCATTATAGTAATTCTTGAAGAATTCCATATGGGAGGTTTCTACCTTCGGCAGCTCTTCCTCATATAAGAGACCCGGTGCCGGAGGGCCAAAGGATCTGGTCGGGCCGGAAGCGGTCATGGTAATCTTGCCCGGCACATTTTCCAGCAGGTGCTTCGTCCTTACGATCCTGCCCTTGCCTTCAAAGCCTTCAATAAATGCACTCCCCTTCTTGCCGCCGATAAACCATTCCCTGGTCGGGTTTAAATAATAGGTTCCTAATTCAATCTCAGCTGTTACCTTATTCTTAAACTTAAGAATGATTTTGAAGTAATCATCCACTTCCTTATTAATAACATTCTGCACATCGGCAAAGACCGTAGCAATTTCACTGTCCACCATGTTCAGCATCTGGTCAATCAAATGAACACCCCAGTCATACAGCATTCCGCCGCCCATTTCTTTATAAATGTGCCAGTCATGCATATTGCCGTTAACACCGTAGAGCTGGGATTTAATAAGATACATGTCCCCTACTGCCCGGCTGTCATATACTGCCTTCATAATGCGGTAGTCCTTGTCCCATCTGCGCTGGTGGTGGATCGTAAATAAGACCTGGTATTCCTTCGCTGCCTTTACCATCTCATCAAATTCCTCTACCGACATGGCTGCCGGTTTCTCACAGATAATATTTTTGCCGGCCTTCGCCGCGTCTATAGTCACTTCCTTATGCAGCGGGTTCGGCACGGATATAATTACCGTATTGATTTCCTCCACCTTCAGCAGATCATGGTAGTCGGCAAAGGTAAGCACTCCGGGCTTCGTATCCTCAAGCTGCTGGGGGTTCGTATCGCACACCGCTATAATCTGTGCCCCCTCATATTTCTCCAGTAAGTTCTCATGCTCATGGCCCATGAAACCATATCCGATAATACCAAGTTTAATGTTTGTCATATTACCACCTATCCCTTTCTTATTTTTTCTATTTCCTTTTTATTGTTTTCCAGAACACGGTTACAGCCTTTTACAAACTGCTCTGCCTGCCTCTGTGCATCCGGGGAAGCTTTTCTTCCACTCCTGCACAAAAGATATCCAGGATACCCTGCTTCTGCTGCCCCTTTGATTATGTCCCGGTTTTTCAGGACCGCTTCAGGGCGGATATAAATACCAAAGGACATATTCCACAGACCCCCGGTATCAGCCGCTGGAAGCGGCAACAGTTCCAGCTCCGGCATAAGGCCTGCCCGTCCTTCCCCCTCACCTTGAATGACCCGGATAAATTCCTGGACATCCCCTTCACCATAGTCCTCAGTCTCCAGGTTTTCTATTTCAACTGCCAGCTTCATATCCAAATCCCGGCATAAGGTAAGCATTTTTTGAAAAATCCTTGGGGTTATATCCCTGGAAGTCTTGATTAGGGGAAAACCAGCCTTCTTTGCATAGATTAAGTTTTGCAGCATAGTCTTTTGTATCTCATTTTCCGATAACTCCCTCCCGGTAATGGCGCCGGTATCAAGATATATATTCCAGCAAAAGGGTTCCATATGGTATTTCGACAGAACCTCCCTGACCAACCCTATCTCCCCATCGGAAACCTGCGGATAGGAGGCCAGCATCTGGGCCGGCGTAAATTCAATCCCCCGGTAGCCCAGCTTCGCCGCTCTTTGGACCAGCTCCTCAAAGGATGCCCTCCGGGCTACAAAATCATCCGAAAAATTATCCATGCATAATCCAAGCTTCATGCCATGCCCCACCCCTTCATTCTGCCATCAAGGTTCTTGTTATGGTATTTGTTATGCTCCGGTACCCGCCAGGCTGCCTTCCATATGGGATCCGGTGCTGCAGGGTTATGGCCACCTCGTGGAAGCCCTTTGTAATACCGCCCTTTTTGATTACTGTAAGAGTTGCATCCTCCAGGACATACCAATACTCTTTATAGAAAGCCCTAAGCTCTTCCATCAAGAACCGCTTCCCATTCAAGGTAAAAAAAATGTCTTCCTGGTTTAAAAGCTCCCGGTCTATGGCTACCTCCAGTTTTTCAATGCAGCTCAAATACGTCCCCCGCCAAAAGGGATAACGTATCTTAAATTCATATCCCAATATAATTCCCTCTACCATATAATTTGTTATGGTCTGCTCTTCCAGCAAGAGCTGATCGAATTCCTGAACCTGCATTTTCCTAACTCCACTCTAATCTACGTCACTTCCTGCTTTTATCATATACCCGCCGGCCATAATCATCATCCCCAAATTTGATGAATATATATCAATATTTTACCTACTTTTTAACCTCATCCATCCCCACACAAAGAAAGGACAAAAAACAATATATGTTTTCTGTCCTTAATGATTTTTATAAGTTTAGATACCATCAGCTTTCAAAATTTATCAAAACTATTTCAGCAATATTTCTTTCCAATTTCTACGATTGTAGCCTACCCTAAGGACAATTACTGTATTCATCGCTCTAATAACTTCATAAAAAACATAGTAATTTCTGTAAGGCATACAGTGAATCCCCTGGCTGGCAAGGACTTCATCATCAATCAATGTATATCGCTCTGGAAGTTCTTTCAAGGTAGCAATGGACCTTCTCAAGCCTCTGACAAAGTCAAGAGCAGTCTCCGGTTCTAGCAGCGTATATGTAATGTAATCGCCTATATCGACGATATCATCCTTTGCTCTTCCCGTTAATACAATTCTATACGGCTGCACTCTTGTACCTGCTTTCTAATTCATCAAAAACTTCATCGAAATCATAGAGGCCGTTATTCTGAACATCCTTCAATCCTTCATTAACGAAGTTTCTTATTTCCATCTTTGCAAGTTCTTCTGGTGTATATATCACCTGGGCTGTTGTTCGCATTGTTCGCACCTCCCTTTCCTTTTCATATCTTTAGTATAACCTCATTTTTATATTTTTACAATCACAATATTAAAAAACTATATCCGGATCTCCCCCTCTAATACTGATACACAATCTGAAGCAGCTGTATCTCATTCGGCTCCAAAATCGTCTCCAAATTCAGCAAGCCCTCCTTCGCAACGCTGGTCTTCATGAAAATCCTGGGCGTGCATACCTTCTTCAAATAATCAATATCCTTTTGGTTCATATGCTCATAAAAATCCATATTCATCCACTCATCCTGGACACTTCCATGCTCCTTGTTAATGGTGTGGATAATCACCCTGTAGGTTCCGTTCTTCACATTGTTAATCTGGAAATTAAGCTTAACCCTCTCATTATCAACAAACATGCGGTGCTGCTTCCTGATATCCAGCTCATCCTCCGCCTTCATATAATATTGATAATTAAAGTGCTTATAATTATGGCAGGCAATATAATAATCATAATGCCCGTTGGTCGTAACCATGCAGTTCTCGTCCTTCCTCAGCAACAGTTCCCCCATCTGGTTTAAGAAATCCAGGGCATAAAAGGCAGGCTTCCTGATCCCATCCTTACTAATCAGGCCTCCTCCCCCGTTCAGCAAGGATTTGCTGTCATAGAAATCCCCAAAGCTGTCAGAGCCTACCCAGTATCCCATGACATCGGCCAGCCCAATGCTTTCAATCACATTTTTCATGATATAGGCGCCCTTAAAGCAGCTGTCATTCATGGAATTCCTTTGGGATACGGTTACATTCCACTCCGTAACATGGATTTCCTGTACGGAAAACCTGATCTCCTCCAGAACCTGCCTGGCCATAACCAGCTGGTTCTTTACAAACTTACTGTCTGTGGAGTGCTTGGTAAACTTCTCTCCCTCTTCATCCCCCGGAACATAAGGATACAGATAAAAGGACAGAAAATCCGGATGGTTCTTGCGCTTCCCCCAGGACTCAAGGATTTCATAGAAATTCTTCATGCCAAAGCGGACGGACAGCCCTGCCCCGCCGACCTTAATTTTATGGGAAAAGGACTTAATGATATCATAGGTCATGTCAAATAACTCATAATAAAAGGATGCACTTTTGTTTTCCTCCTCATCCTTCCAAAACTCAAAGACCCAGGTCTCTACCTCCTTAATCCCATACCGGTTCATCACATAGGACATAAATGCCGGCATGAACCTTTTAAATTCAGCTTTATTTTCAAAGCCCACGCTGCTCTTCTCATTAATCAGCATATTATTCACTGACCTTAACAGCTTTCTGGGCTTTAAGCCGATCTCCAGGTAGGGCTTCATCTTATTGGCTACCAGGAAATCAAAGACCCTGCTTATGATGTCAAAATTATAATCGCCCTCCGGGTTATTGATATCAATATACATATCCTTCCCCCAGATATCCCAAAAACGGATATAGGTAAAATGCAGGTCATTTTTTAATATCAGGATATGCTCCTGGATGTCTGACCGCAGCAGGGAGGCCGCTTCGCCGATATTGACCATCCTGTTCCAGTTCTGCTGGTAGGCCTCCCCCTTAGCGGAATCTACAATAATATAATGGTCACCCTGCTCCGCCACCACCTCCGGCTTGACCGGGTTCCGGTCATAAAATTCATGGATTCTTTTTTCAATGAGCTTCTTCTTGCCTTCCGACGGTTCCTTTGCCTTTTTCTTAATCTTGTCCTTCTTCTCCGCCTGGTATTGGGAAGGCGTCGTATGATAAGTCTCCTTAAAGGCCTTATTAAAGGCAGCCGTATTCGCAAAGCCGTTATCCAGGGCGATCCTGGTAATGGAATGGTCGGAATACAAAAGCTCCTCCATCGCATGGTGGAGCCGCTCATTATTTAAATAATCAACAAAGCTCATTCCCAATTGCTTTTTAATATACTTGGAAAGATAGGAGTTAGACAAATAGAGTTTATCCGCAAGGTCGTTTAAGCTGATGGGACGGTTATAATTCGCCCGCATATAGTTGACAATATCATTTAACCGGTTATCCAGCCGGTCCTTCTTCTCAGAGTTAAACCTCTTATCCTCCACGTTAATCAAAAAGTTGCTGTTGATGATATGGAGCAGCTCATAATAAAGGCTGTTCAGGTATACGATCCCCCTGTTTTTCTTGTCAAAATATTGGTTGAGGATCTGCTTTATTATCCTCCTGACATCCATATAAGCTTCATTTTTATCAATGACAGAATTACACCAGATTAAAATGAAATTATTCTGGAGCAGGATGCTTAACATCTGGTAGTTGATATGGAAACAGCTGATTAAAACCTCTCCTTCGGAGCTGTAGCCATGCTTTTTATTGGCATTAATGATAATAAAATCATCCTGCTGCATGGAAAAGGTCTCATCCCCTACCGTCAGCTCCGCCGAGCCTTCCACCACATAAAACAGCTCAATATCCTGGTGGAAATGAAGCGGTTCATAGGTATGGATATAAAAATCAAAATCCATGATCTCCCCATTTTTTAAGATAAAATCCTGCATCGCTTCCTGCCTTTCTGTATAATTTCTGTAGCTATCAATGCTTCTATTATATCAGTCTTATTATGAACCTACAAGCAAAGCGGAAATAATTCTATGCTGATTTTTGTCCTGCCGGCTGACAACAGCCCCTTAGCAAAATTCCTTAATATATTGATTGTCCCTGGAGCAGGGCTGCCACTTGTCAAGTCCCTCCCCATTAGGATCCCCATATTTCATGAAATTCGTCCAATAGGCCACCATCTCTTTAGAAAGAGCATGATCCCTCTCTTCCAGCGGTCTCCAGCATCTGTCCAAGGTACCGAACATATACCATAGCTCCGCCGAGTGGAAGGCTCCCTTGTCATCCCCCGGCAGCTGCCTTGTAAAATAGTAGACATAAGAAGGTTCGTTCCCTGTCTCCTCCTGCTTTAAGCTCCAGTCAATGCAGCCATAATACAGCTTGTTCTTCTCCCCATTCTCACACCCGATGTCATTCTTCGTCAACCCAACCATATAGGGTATCTTAGGGGTATGACCCCGGTCAACGACCTCTGTATAGCCTTCCGTCAGCACATAGCCATCGATAACCGGTGCAAAGGGAAGCTCAGGAAGTCCCCCCTTCGTAATATACTTGATAAACAGCTCCCCAGCTTTTTCATTCAGCTGCTGCGCCGGCAATTTCCTTAACTCTTCCAGGGAATGGGCACCCACAAGCTCCACCAGCTCTTCCCCGATCCTTTCCGCCTCTGCAAGGCTCCTATCCTTCGTAAGCCCTGTCTGGTATCCTCCTGCGCTTTGAAGGATTGCCCCGGCGATCTTCCCCCTTGTCAAAGGGGAGGACACCAGGGTCTGCACGCTCATGCTTCCGGCAGACTGTCCAAAAATCGTAATTTTAGACGGATCCCCGCCAAAGGCTCCTATATTCTCATACACCCAATCAAGGGCTGCGATCTGGTCAAGAATTCCATAATTCCCCGATATGCCGGCTTCATTTTCCGCTGACAGCCAGGGATGGGATAAGAATCCCAGAGGCCCTACCCTGTAATTAATGGTTACAAGGATAACTCCCTTTTTGCAATAGGCTTCCCCATCAAACTCCATTTCATGCCCACAACCACCGCTGAAGGCTCCTCCATGGATCCAGAAAGCCACCGGCACCTTTTCCATAATACCCTCCGGCACCCAGATATTTAAGTAGAGGCTCTCTTCACTGAGGGGTGTAATATAATCTGGATTCCAGTAAAATTCCTTATAATAAAAGCTTCCCTCCTCCGGCCTGTTCTGGTCAAAGGTGGTTCCGAACTGCTCTGCCCGGTAAACACCTTCCCAAGGCTCCAGCTTCTGAGGTGCCTTCCATCTTAAATCGCCCACCGGCGGCTTTGCATAAGGCACTCCCTTAAATATTGTATAACCCTGCATTCCAACCCCTGAAATGTCCCCATTTTTTGTACGAATCACTTTATCCGTCATACCTTTCCCTCCATTTCTTCTTTTGCCAAAAGAGCACAAACCAGACAGCTGTGCTCTTTTCGCTCTTATTTTTCAAATATTATAATTCGCCTAACAAAGGGCTTCTTCACACTAACTAACGCGGTGAATCTGAGTATATCTATGTCCATCTGGGCGCAGACCGGGCCTCCCATGATTGCCTGCACCTGGCAATCATGGGATGTTAAAGGCAAGCCCAGGTGGATATAGATATACTCAGATTCACCTCACAGCCTAACCCTCGAATCCTATTATTCCTCTACATATTCAGCAGCACTCATCCCCGCAATACGCCCCGTATTTACGGCAAATCCCATGGAATTACCAGGAAGCAGGAACATATAGCTGTCATCATAGATATTGCATGCATCCGTTCCCGCGCAATATAAACCAGGAACCGCCTCGAATTCATCCGTAATGGCCTCACAATTTTCATTGATCCTAACACCGCCAACAGTTCCATATCCGCCGGGACGGATCTTCGCACAATAGAAGGGCGCTTTGGTAAGCTTTCTTAAATATTTCTTATCCTTGAAAAACTCTTCATCCACGCTGTTACAATAATCGTTATAATCCTCCACAGTATCCACCAGGTTTTCCACATTGATACCTGCCTTCTCTGCCAATTCCTCAATGGTATCCGCAACAAAGAAATCCTTGGAATCATTGTCCTGTGCAATCTTAATACCCTCAAAAAAATCGGATACATCAGGATTTGTCCTAACCAGGCTGACAACATCCACGCCGTTACGGACATAAGCCTTAATAATGGAAGTATCCACGATGCTGTAGCAAACCCTGTCCTTCTGGTGGCTGACAACATTGGACAGATAGGTTGCATTCTGCATATGATCCTCGTTCATTACACGCTTGCCCAGCTTATTTACCAATAAGTTAGGCTGGCTAAACACATTGGATACACCCTGTGGAAGCTCATCACAGCCCTCGATATTGGCGGCCATCTCAATACGGACAGGAGTTTTACCGGCGCCTGCCTCCCAAGCCATCTTCATTCCGTCGCCTACCAGACCCGGAATGGCAAAGTTGAACATATCAACTCCCTGGGTAAATCCGGTCTCCTGCTTAATCAGCTCCTTATTTGCCCCGGCTCCTCCGGTACAGATAATTGCCGCCTTACAGGAAATTTTGATCTCTTCCCCATTTTTATCAACAGCCAATACTCCGGTCACCTTGCCGTCTTCCATCAAAATCTTTTTCGCCGGAGTTTCCATCATGAAGGTAACTCCCAGCTCCAGCGCTTTAGAATATAGCGCCTTATTCATAAAGGAAGCCGCCCTTGGTCCTATGCATCTGTCCGTCTTTACGATATGCCAGGTCGCTTCGGATTTAGGGAAGTAACGGAAGGCTCCTTCAAACTCAACTCCCAGATCCTCCAGCCATTCAATAGTTTCTGCCGACTGTGCAAAATACCGCTTCACCAGCCGCGCATCTACCATATAATGGGTATACTCCATAAACATATTAAAAGCCTTTTCCACGGAAATGTCAATCATCTGCTGCTTCTGGTATTTTGTACCGATCCCAAGGGGACCCATTCCCATGTTGGCAGCTCCGCCAACGGTTGCAGCTTTTTCTAATACAATAACCTCTGCCCCGTCCTCTGCAGCCTGTACGGCAGCAGATAAACCGGAGGGTCCTGCAGCAACTACTACAATCTGTGTATCATAAGTTTTCATAACGCTCTCCTTCTCATATAATTAATTATTACACATTTCAAAACATATCTTATTTAGTATCTTTGCCAACGTTATCTCTTTCAGCCTTATCTTTACCATCTTATGATTTGCCCGACAAAAGCCTTTTTATAACTCACGCGATGGATATATATGCGCTCATATTCATCTCACAACCTAAATCCCGCACATTTGCCGCCCGAATCATCCTACCCTTATTAACCCTACCGGTAAATATACTCCCCATCCTGATATTTAGGAGGTATCACCGGGATCTGAAGGAAGGAATCATACTTTCCGCCGGTATGTATGATGTGCTCTCCTTTATTATCAGCCTCCCATTGCAAGGGTTCAAACCAGCCCTCACGGATATAGCGTCCACAAATCTGAACCCGGATCTGCTGTCCCTTGTGCCAAATGCGGCTTGTGGGCCAGATTTCAATATCCACAGGAACAATCTCACCCGGTGCCAGCTTCTCGTTGCAGGTATGAGCCTGAACCGGCTGGAAATCCGTTGACAGCTTCTCATCTAATTTGCGGCGGGAAACTCTCATCTTGCCCCAGGCTCCGGGGTGGTTCTCGCCAAAGATGGTGATGGGCAGCCATTCGCCCGTTGTACTTAATTTCTGGACATTAATGAATAGATCCATATCGTCATGTCCATCCGCCTCTACCCAAAGGCGGAGCTTGATAAAGCCTGTCAGCTCCGTATCCTCTTCAAAGCGGTAATCAAAGCAAACCTCTTCTGTCGCACCCTCGTAGGCAGTCTTGCTTTCCAGGGCAACCGGTTCCTTCTTCATGGACAGATCCGATGCGTCCAGATATAATTTTTCATACTTGGTCCTCTTCAGGGGGAAGGCATCCTCCGGACGGTCTGTCTGGTAGTCAAAATCATAGGCATCCTGCACCTCAATACGAACCCTTGGGGTCAGCTCCCAACCGTTTCTCTCCAGCTTTAAGTACCGGTCAAAGAATTTCTCCAGGTCAGTGAGGTATTTATTGCAATAAGCGTCGGGCCATTCAAAGTTACGGTGGGCGCGCAGCCATTTTTTAGAGGACTTTATTTTCCGGAAGCCATTGATGGAGCCCCTAAGATGGAAATGGTTCCAGCAGGCCGTTACATAGACCGGTATTTTAATCGCTTTCCAATCGGGATCCTTGTCCTTCCAGTAAGCGCAATCGATGAAGGGATATTTCTGGGCATTCAAAACCATATTGTCGACATAGTTATAGCCCACCGCATCCCGCAGTACCATGGATACAAAGGCATGGGCCGGAATTCCTCCTTCATAGAGGGATTCCCGGTACATATCGCTGGTTCCCTCCCAGGGAGCGATGCACGCCAGGTGGGGAGGGCATTGGGATGCGATCCTCCACTGGGTCATGGCTACACAGGAGTTGCCGGACAATGCAACCCTTCCGTTACACCAGTCCTGCTCTGCCGCCCATTCGATAAAATCATATCCGTCCCTGCCATCCTGGGAACCGAAGCAGATAAAATCACCCTCTGAATGGCCGATTCCACGGGGATCCACGTTAGCTACCGCATAACCCCTGCGGCACCAGTAGCCCGGATCCGCGCTTTCAAACTTGGACATATTGGACACGGTCTGGGGTGGAACGCCCATGATCTGCCATTCACTCTGCCCGTCAAAGGGGCGCTTCCCATAGAAGCTCCAGGATACGATCAGGGGTACAGAGCCTGCACCGACGGGCTTATAGATATCTACATAGATCTTCACTCCGTCGCGCATGGTCACAGCCACGTCCTGCATGCATTCAATACCCTCTTCTGCGATATAGGTCCTGGAATTGAGCGGGGGCAGGTATTTATAAATCATCCTTGTGTCAGGATCCATAGCCTCCAGCTCTTCCTTCGCCGCCGGGCGGATCATCTCCGTAAAGACTACGTCCACCATTTCTCCGCACATTTCAACCTGTTTTGTTTTTCTTTTTAACTCAGACATGTAGTTTCTCCTTTTTGCGCGATACTAGTCCCATCATGCCCCAAGGCATTTGGCAGCCGCTGTTACGCTTCTAATAATTTTGTATTCAAAGCAATGAAATGTCTTAGCTGTTCCTCGGAATCAACTGTATAATCAAAATGATGTCCCTCATACTCACTGGCAATGTAGCCCTTGTAGCCAAGGCTGCGAAGCTCCTTCATCAGCCCTTCAAAGGGGATGCAGGGATCATGGTCATCATTGTCTAAATAATAGAATTTGCCATGGATGTAGAAGCAGCAGTCGATAGTATCCTTAATCTGGCTGATCTTAGCGGGAGCCGAGAACTTGCCGAACATCTCCAGGGCTGTATGCTTCTCAACCTCGTTGAAATCCCCTTTCTCTACCGCAGCAACCTTAAGCTCTTCCGCTTCCTGCTTCTGGTGGAGGGCGATAATCTCATCTAATTTATCCGGCCTGCAGCCAAACTCAAGAGCCTGGTTTAAATACAGCTGGTGGGGCATGGTCTGATAGATGCTAAAATCGATCACATAGCCAAGATATCCCTTTCCTTCCCCCTTCATAATCTTAAAATATTCCTTCCATACCTCAACCTCAGGATGGTGGGGATGATGCATCTCAATGGTCAGCTTCATATCCAGCTGCTTGCAGTAGGGTATCATCTTGCGGAAAATAGCCGGAGAAATAGCATGCTGGGTGCGGACCATCTGAAACCCTGCCTTTTTTGCATAGACCATATCATTGACCGTATACTGGATGATCTCCTCCTCCGTCAAATCCCTGTCAGAGCGGATTCCCATATCAATATAGGCACTCCAGCATATGGGCTCCAGCTCATATTTGTCCAATAAGCCCTTCAGCTCGCTGATCCATTCATCAGACAGATATGGATATTCGGGAGCCATCTGGGATGGAATAATTTCAACTCCCTTATATCCCATGTCCCTTGCTTTTCTTATTACGCCTTCCAGATCCAGCTTTTCATGGATGTATTCCGTGGAAAAGCTGTACAGCGTGATTCCAAATTTAATATCACTCATTCTTTTACACCTGCACCTTTCATTTTTTCACATTGGGCAGAGCGGATAAAAAGCTCCAGCTTGTGTTTACAGCCTTATGCCCATGCCCTTTGACTTTATATGCAACAATCAGATTATTCCGCAATCAGGGTCTCTGTAACATCACTATCCAGCACCAGATATTCCCCAAAATAGCCGGTATAGGGAATCCTATGCTTCATGAATGCATTCACCGTATGCTTGCCGCTGCCGATGCCTCCGGCCTTCCTCACCTGTATGATGGCCTTATCGCGGACAAACCAATATTCCTTAAAGCAGTCCTTCAGCTCATCCAGCAGAAACTGCTTGTTATTCAAACAAAAATAAACCTCCTCCTTGGGTATCTCTACTCCGTCCACCTGGAAGCTTAACGCCTCGATGCAGCTCAAAAAGGTTCCCCTGTAGGACGGGTATTTGACCTTAAATTCATATCCTATCACCACATCCCCAACAGTTACATTTTTAATCTCATCCTTACAGATAAATATTTTGTTATATGCCTGAAAATCCATATTCCAACCTTTCCTGCCGTCTTTTGCGGCATATATTATATATGAAGCTTTTTTTGTTCCCGCTTCCCAATATCCTTGAAGCTCTTCGCCCCTGCCCTAAAAACGGCCGAATCAAATAACAATTCGGCCATTCCTTTCATGTTATCACGGCTCTTCTATTCTCATGATAACACTATACCTAATTCACTTTTTTGATTCATCCTAATCTTAGTCCAGTCCTTGTCAGAACATATAAGATTATTTAATTTTTCGTTGATTCTCTAGCTAAAATCACAATAATATTAAGATTTTATAATTTATTTGAACCTTTTCGTTGCAATCTTCCCATCAGCAACTTCTCTTTCCTGCAAGGGAGCAGCAGGATAACCAAGAATCACTCCCGATACCGGCGTAAAGCCCTCCGGAAGCCCTAATTCCCTCAACAACTCCTGATCCGCATTCAAAGCCGCAATACAACCATAGATATATACGCTTCCAAGCCCAAGCTCCGTTGCCGCCAGACACATATTCTCAATCACGCAGCCCGCATTCGCATAAGCCACCGGATTCACCTCATTGCTGGATACAACGATAAAGGTCAAAGCCCCATATAACGGATTCGCCTCCGGCTTCTTCACAAACTCCGCCGCCGACACCCTGAACCTCTTAAGAAAATCCGCATTCTGCACTACCGTAAAATGCATCGAATCAAACTTAGCTCCTCCAATAGGCGCAGCATACCCAGCCTTCAGAATCGTCTCCAATTCGCTCTCTTTGATCTGTTCCTGTGTAAATGCACGGACTGACTGCCGTTTCAGTATTATCTCCATCATTTCCATCGTGTTTCTCCTTTCCATACTCCTACTACACTGCTAGGTAATTGCAAACCCAATACCTACCACAATTTTTATACGCATATGGACTTGCGATTCCACTACCTATATCATCTCACAGCTTTTTTGTCAATTACTCCCCGATCAGCCTGCTCAGCATCTCATGATGTCTTCTTACCTGCTCCACCTCATCAATCAGCTTATCCTCGCCGGCATCCTGGCAGAATCTCTGGCCTTCAAATTCAGAGTTAATGTAACCATTAAAGCCACACTCCTTCAGATACTTGATCGGTGTTGCATAATCAATCGCCTTATCCTCATATTGGCCCGGCTTTCCAGGCACTTCTGTCATATGGTAGAATTTTCCGTGCATGCTTACAATATAAGGAACAATATCCTTAATGTCCTCCGGCCTTGCGCAGGAATCCTTAATCAAGAGGGATGCCAGTGTCATAGTATTAAAGCCATGGCCTGGATATTTCCCATCCAGCAGGCGGAGAACCTCTTCCGTGTTACTATCCCCACCCTGGTCTATAATAAAATCAATCATCTCAGGATCATGATGGCGTTTAAAATAATCAATGGAAAGATCCGTCGGCGAGTGCTGGAAGATTCCAAAGTCAGGAACCAATCCCACATGCTTTGTTCCGGTTCTCTCAACCAGGTCGATAATCTGATCCACCATTCTTGGATCCATGATGGGATCCTTTACTGATTTCTTCTGTCCCGGCTTAATCGGAAGCGGAAAATGGATTTCCTTGCCGATCCTGACATTGTACTTCTCCGCCGTCGGAATGGCCATTTCAATTACCTCGGTGGGTACCAGGCATAGGCACCTGACATTCTCAAAGCCCATTCTGGCCGCAATCTTAATATCATTCTTTAAACGCTCTGCCGCCTCCGCATGAGTCATGACATGGTCACGGAACTGATGTACATCCATATATACGTCCATCGTTACAGCCTTCATCCCATACCTTGCCATCTCATTGTTCCAATCAAAATAAAACTGCTCGGACGGGAAGGGATAATCCCTTATAATAGCCTCATCGATAATCTCGATACCGTCCGTTTTCAAAGTATCATGAACCTCCCGGATCATATCCTTCCAGTTCATTTTTCCAAAAAATTGTGTTTGCTGATAGCTATACAGCGATACGCCTCTTTTAATTCCCATATTCACACCCGTGCCTTTCAATTTTTTGATGACCTATTCAAAAAATGAATAGGCCTGAATAAAAGGGTTGAAAATGTTCTTTTTCAACCTAACTCCTTGATACCCTCCGGGTATCCTCTTATAAGCGGACAGAAAGCAAGCCGCCTCCTGCCAGATGATATTTGATAAGTTTCAGACTTGCTTATTCCTGCAGCTCAAGCTCAAAGGTACAGATCGTATCTGTCTTGCCGGCTCCTGAGCCCTTTCCCGGTACAGGAGGATTCTTTACCCACTCTTCGTCCCAGGGCATGTATCCGTACTGGGCCAGAACCGACTGCTGGAGGCCAATTACGTGCTTTCCAGAAGAAAGTCCGCCCTCCTTCTCCACATATACATAGCCTTCATCATCATAATTCCAATGCTCCCAGACGCAGGTCTTGATCTCGTCAAAGGATCTTGGCGCTTTTCCATTGATCTCAAACCTCTGCTTGCTGACCGGATATTCTGTTCCATCACAGGTGATATAATAGCCATTATGGAGGGATAAAAAGCAGCCCCTGTAATCCGCGATGCGGACACCAAACTTAAAGCCTACAACCTTACCGTTTTCTGTTACGTTTTCCAAACTGTTTTTTCTAATCAGATATTGATCAAACATAATTATACCCATGCCTTTCATTTTTTGATGACCTATTCAAAAAATGACTAGGCCTTAATAAGTAGTTTGAAAGTGATCTTCTTTCAAACTTTCTACCTCTTTCTTAGTTTAACTTGATCTCCCTGCCCTCTTCCGCTGATTTATATATCGCTTCCAGGATCTGGGTCACTACAAACGCCTGCTCCGGCTTTACCAAGGGCTCCGTATCATTGATGACCGCATCCAGCCACTGGTCCGCCTCACGGATACCTTCCGCGGAAGCTCCGCCGGCAAAGAAATCCACATGGGCCTTTGGTGAAATCGTCGACTGCATCTGCTGGTCATTTTCAATGAAATTATAGATCAGTTCGTCCTTTGCAAAGCTTCCGCCGTGGTTAATATGGGCACCGGACTCTGTTCCGCAAAGGGTTGTTGACGCTTCCTTGGATTCAAGGACATTTAAGTTCCAGGAGGCTTCTACAAATACGGTTGCTCCATTTTCCATCTTCACAAAGCCAAAAGCGGAGTCTTCTACCTCGAAGGTTTCCGGATCCCAGGGACCGAATACATTACCCTCCACCTTATCCCGCATTTTATTAAATACGGAGCCGGTTACGGATACAGGTTTGTAATTATCCATCATCCACAGGGTAATATCAAGGGCATGGGTACCAATATCGATCAGGGGGCCGCCGCCCTGTAATGCCTTATTGGGGAATACACCCCAGGTAGGAACTGCCCTGCGGCGCAGCGCATGCGCCTTTGCAAAATAGATATCACCGAGCTTTCCGCTGGCACAGGCCTTATGCAATGCCGTGGTATCCTCACGGAAACGGTTCTGGTAGCCTATGGTAAACTTCTTGCCGGAAACCTTCCAGGCATCCATCATCTTCTGGGCATCTGAGGTACAATGTGCCATGGGCTTCTCACAAATAACATGCTTTCCTGCCTGGAAAGCTGCCACTGTAATGGGGCAATGGGAAACATTCGGAGTACATACGTGAACAACCTCAATGTCCTCATTCTTCATGAACTCGTTATAATCGGTGTATACCTTCGCATCCGGGATTCCATATTCCTTTGCCGCCTTGATTGCCCTTTCCTCCACGATATCACAGAAGGCAACAATCTCGTTTTTTTCACTGCAAGCCTTTAGGGACGGCAGATGCTTCTGGTTCGCAATGCCGCCGCATCCCACAATGCCAATTTTAACCTTTCTCATGACTACAACCTCCAAAGTATGTATTTTTATTTACAAATTTTATCTTGTAGTGATATTTTACCCCTATCCAGGCGCAACAACATTCAAATAATTTGTGCAATTGGTATTTGTTTTTAACCAATTTGAGCCGTTATACATTAATAGAAAAAAGAAAGAACAATTTTTCAATGTGAAAAACTGTTCTTTCTCTTCTTAATCATTCATTATTTTCCTGGTTCCGGTGCCACATAGCTCCCGGGCGGCTTACGGTCTGTTTACCGGATGCAATACATCCCAGTGCTCTGCCAATTTACCATCCTCGATACGGTAGATATCAACCACCCTTGCCTTTGTATTGCCCTGCGGATCTACATTTTTCAGATACACGACTACCAGGTCACCTTCCTCAATCAGCATCTTAATCTCAAGCCGGAAGGTTGGATCCATCTGGAACTTACTTGCAAAGCCTTCCTTCAGCCCTTCCCTTCCCTGGGCCACCCCCGGATTATGCTGGATATAATTCTCCCGGACATATAGATCTGCTGCATCTATATTGTGTTGGTTAAAAAACTGTTCATAAAAATTTCTTACCAGAGTTTTATTTGACATACTTTTTCTGCTCCCTTTCGTAACCTATGGGCCATCCAAGGAAACGGCACGTATCCTATGGCTATAACCTCCATCCGTGCCTCCCTCAGATAGTCCCATACCAGTCAATATGATATAATGCTATAATGTCTAGTATAGTCTGGCTATCAGTTGCAGACATTCAAATCTTTATCCATTTTCTCTTCATATTCTTGCATATCTTAAGTTTATTAGCTCCCTCTGGAAAAACAGTTCAAATTGTATTATCGACTTTTTGTCATTTACAGCCTCTACTGCTAGGTTAGCCTGCAATTGCTGAATCCGTTCCTATCCTTTAGTAATCCGATAGTTTTTCATATTAGTCATTCATTTCTGCTTCAAATGCTGTACCAGAAGATGTAAGCAACCCGAACGGCTGGGGCCTGTCACAATGCGATTTCATACAGTAAACAATATTATTATCTGTACTGCTCCAAATCCCATGTATTGCCTCAAAGGCATGATATCCTATGGCAGCATCTGCTCTTGGTATTCTGTTATTGAGGATCGAATATGCCATATCAGCCACACCTATACCACGTGAGTCATCATTATACGGAAATAATATCGGTAATTTCAAAGGCTCCTGCAAAATATTCCTTGTGAGGACCAGCTCTCCACCAAAATCATTAGGATCAAACAGTTTTAAGCTGCCTTGCGTACCATGAACCTCAAAGAAAGGCGTAGGGAAAATTGATGCTTCGCTCGTAATAGTTAAATTCCCAACCACTCCATTTTCAAACTCCAAGCTGCCGGCTATCGTATTCGGAGAATCGATTGTGAATTCTTCCTTATATTTTGGATGGCGTGGATTTTCATAACACCTGCTTGGATTATGTATCTTCGCAAACCCGCTTACTCTTTTTATGGAGCCAAATAAATTTATCATATTATGAAGATAATATCCGCCCATATCAAACGGAATTCCCCCTCCCGCACTAAACACAAACGGTTTTGGATGGGTGAAGCTTTCTCCAAAGTCTTGATAAGACCGGATACAAACCGCACTAACTACGATCGGCTCACCAATTAAGCCGTCGTCGATGGCTTTTCTTGCAGTTTGCCAGCCTCCACCTAAGAAAGTGTCCGGAGCTGTTGTAAATTTCAGCTTTCTATCCCTGGCCAGCTCCACCAGCTCCTTGCCTTCCTCCAAGGTTACCGCCAGCATTTTTTCAGTGTATACATGCTTCCCCGCCTCTAAAGCTGATTTTGTAACCTCATAATGCGATAAAGGATATGTTGTATTTACAACGATTTCAATCGATGGATCACTTAGTATTTCTTCATTTGTCATTTGTTTAATGCCAAACTCTTCAGCCCTGCAACGGGAACGCCCGTCAATAAGATCAGAGCAGCCAACCAGGTCAATTACATGGAAAACTTCTTTCAGATTCTTTAGATAAATTCCACTGATTGCTCCAGAACCTATTAAAGCGGCCTTAATTCTTTTCTGTCCACTCATTATCATATCCCTCTTTCCTCATAAGCCAAGCTTTGTCATATTCTTAAAGCTTATTTCCAAGCTGACAAACGGATCTCCCGGGCAAATATCCTGTTCAACTGCTATGGATTGAACCCCGATCTCCTGGCAGACCGAAATAATTGACGGCCAGTCAAGATTCCCTTCACCTACCTCAGCAAAATTCTTACACACAGTCTCTACTGATTGTGCGCCGCCGACAATAGCATAGTCTTTAAAATGAACTAACTCCATCCTCCCCTTTGCTTTCCTTAACCAATCATTAATAGAAACTCCACCACAGGTAAGCCAATGGGTATCCAGTGAAAAGTAAAACCCTTCGGGATTTGTTTCGCCCATTATGATATCCATTCCCTTTAATCCACCGCCAAAGGAATAAAACTCCAGCGCATGTGGATGATATAATAACCTCAGCCCCTCTTTCTTCAGCTTTGAAATAAGAGTATTCGCCTGTTTTGAAAAGAGATAGTATCCCTCTTTTGTTTCTCTCATCTCCATTGGAAGCGTATCAATTGCTATATATTTAACATCATAAATTTTGGCCTGTTCAATAGCCTTCTCAAGCTCTTCATCTCTATCTCTCATCTTTTCAAAGCTGGCATTTGCCGAAAAGGTTTTTAATCCATTTTCATTCATCATGTCCTTGAATTGTCTGTGCGTCATAAAATCCGGAGTAGCGGCCTGTATTGAATCATACCCAATAGCTCTTATCCTTTTCAATGTTTGTTCCACCTGCGCTATATCGCTCATATAATCACGCACCGTGAACATCTGTACACCTTTATCCATCAATATTAACCCCCTTAAAATATTTTTCCTGTCTCTTTCAAATTCAAATAGCTTGCTGTCAAAGAATCCATTTCATTAAGATTGTGTAGTTCATCCTGCTCAACTACTAACCATTCAACCCCTGCATCCTGTGCGCTTGTAACAATTGCGTCCACATCTAAAATACCGTTTCCTACGGTCGTGTGTATCGGTTTGTATCCATCTTCTCCGATCCGGGGCTCCCCGTTCAAATAGTCCTTAATATGTACCGACGCCAATCTGGTGGAAATCCTCTTTATCATTTGACAGGGATCCTCCAGCCCATTTTTCACCCAGCCCACATCAAGCTCCATTTTTAACTGCTGTGTATTTGCGATTAATAAATCAAAGGCTTTCATACAATTAAAATATACCAGGAAATCCTGATAATGATTATGATAACAAAGATCTATCCCTTCTTTTTTTAATGCAATTGCAGCTTGTTCCATGGCTTCGTACTCCCTCATGACCTCGTCATATACGGGTACCTTTCCGAAAAACGAGCCATTCACCGAACAGCAGAAAATTGTTGCCTGTCCAGCGTCCAAAGCGTGGGCTTTTTTAATATATTGGTCATAGTGCCCCACCATAAGCTCATTAAGATCTACGCCAATCGTAAGGATCTTTAAGCCTATGTTCTTCAGCCGGGTGATTTCTTCTTCGCCAGCTTCGTATATTTCATCCCCGCCTTCAAAGCCCTTGTATCCTAAGTCATATAATTTCTGTAACTTTTCCCAGTAGCTCTCATCTTTTTTTAAAAAGCCTATCCAGCCCACATTCATTTTTATACCCGTGCCTTTCAAATTTTGGTGACCTATTCCAAATTTGAATAGGCCTAAATACATAAGGTTGAAATGATTTTCCAACCTTTCCACCGCTCTACCCTTTCACCGCACCTATTGTAATACCTTTCACAAAATATTTCTGAAAGAGCGGATATACGATCAATACCGGCAATGCTCCCAGCGTGGCAACCGCCATTTTTATTGCGGTTGTAGGTACATCCATATTCAGATTGCTTCCAAGCACGGTGCCGGCGTTATTCTTAACAAATAAGGTATCAAGCAGCATTTTATTTAATATTACTTGGATCCCATAATACTTATCGTTGCTTATATAATATAATCCGTTTAACCAATCATTCCAGTAACCCAGCCCAACAAGCAGAGTCACCGTCGCCATGATCGGTAAGGACATGGGTAATACCAGACGAAATAGTATTCTCATTTCACTGGCACCGTCAATTCTTCCTGCCTCTATTATTACATCCGGAATATTCGTCGTAATATAGGTGCGCATCATAATAACGTAGAACGCACCCATAAGCAAATTCGGAGCTATCAACGCGGCAAAAGTGTTTTTTATGTGAAACACCTGTGTCCACATCATATAGCTTGGTACTAAGCCTCCATTAAATAGCATTGTGAAAAACAGAAAGAAGGAAATAAAGGACTTTCCCGGCAGATCCTTCCTTGAAAGCGCATACGCAAACAATACCGTAATCATTACGTTAAGCGTAGTCCCAACCACTGTGGTCAGCGCTGAAATGCCATATCCCCTTATAATGTTCTTTGAATCCATCAGCAGGTATTTGTACGCAGAAAAGTCTATATTCCCCGTAAAAAAGGAATACCCATTTTGAATAAGATCCTTTTCAGCTGTCAGAGAGGATACAATCAACAAGACAAACGGCAAAAGGCAAAACAGGCTAAGCACAATCATAACCGCGTTTAAAGCTATTTGGGCTATTTTACTACCACCAACCATATATCCCACTCCCTTCTAGAACAATGCGCTTTCAGCGTCAAATTTTCTTACTGCAAAGTTTGCTAAAAGAATTAAAATAAACCCAACGATGGATTGATAAAAGCCTGCTGCTGATGACATCCCGATATTATGCAATTCCATCAAGCCCCTATAAACATAGGTGTCTATTGTATTTGTCGCATCAATTAGCGGTCCCGAATTCATTGGTACTTGATAAAATAGTCCAAAGTCGGAATAAAATATTTTACCGATGCTCATTAAGGTAAGTATCGTAATTGTCGGCTTTAAACAGGGCAGGGTTATATGCCAGATGCATTTCCAGCGGGATGCTCCGTCGATCATTGCTGCTTCGTAGTAGCTTAAGTCAATTCCCACAAGCGTCGCATAATATATGATACTTGTATATCCGAATCCCTTCCAAACATTTACTAATATCAAGATAACCGGCCAATATTTAGGATTGGAATACCAGCTTATGGGCTCCATCCCAAGGGGTTCCAGAATCGATTTATTAATAAAGCCTGTATTACTGCTTAAAAAACCGTACACAAGGTAGCTTACCACCACAATGGAGATTAAAAATGGCACAAGAATACTCGTTTGATAAACCCTGATTAATTTTTTAGCCGCTATTTCATTTAGGAAGATTGCTACTGCCACAGCAAAGACTGTGCCTAAAATCATAAAAGCCAAATTATAGAGGATCGTATTCCTTGTAATCACCCATGCCTCCTTCGTTTGAAAGAGGAATTTAAAATTATCGAACCAAACAAAATCACTGCCGAATATTCCTTTTTGGTAATTATACTTTTTAAATGCAACGACGATTCCGGACATTGGCATATAGTTATTAATAATCAGATAAGCAAAGCCTGGAAGGATCATTAAATAAAGCGGAATATAGCGTTTGATTCTGTTACGTAATGCCTTGTTTTGCGGTTTCATCTAAGCCTCCTAACATATTTTTCAAAAGGCTGCCTGTCTATAGAAAAACAGGCAGCCACAAACTATCTTATTCTATTTTTTTGATGCCAGCCATTCGTCTAATTGTCTCTGCTTTTCTTTAAGAATCGTTTGCATTCCGGCTTGATCAAGATCTTCATTCATTTTCTTGATCGTTTCCTCCGGTTCTAGCTCACCGCATGCAAGCGCATTCTCATACTT
>JARKQP010000280.1 GCA_029974875.1 Mobilitalea sp. | reverse complement strand
GGAAGGCCTTTTCCTTGGTATTATGGAAAACTGGGGACCGGGGGCGGACCTCCACAGGACACCCTTTGGCGGACGTAACTTTGAATATTTTTCAGAGGATGCGAACATGAATTACCTGTGTGAGATACCATATGTGACAGCAATGCAGTCTAAGGGTGTCAATGCGGGACCCAAGCACATTACTGGAAATGACCAGGAAAATAACAGGGAGGGCGTTGCCTGCTTCTTTAATGAACAGGCCTTCCGTGAGGGCTCCTTAAGGGGCTTTGAAGGAGCGGTAGTAAAAGGGGATGCCCATGCCTTAATGCAGGGCTTCAACCGTCTGGGATTGATAGGCTGCTCCTCCAGTACGGCTCTTAACACCCAGGTAATCCGTAATGAGTGGGGCTTTATAGGGCATATTGAGACGGATGCAACAGCAGGGGCAACGGAAGGATACAAAGCCCATTATACGACAAATATCACTGCAGGTACCGATTCCTACTGCCTGGATTTCTCGGGAACCAGTGCAAAGGTCATTACAGAAGCGATTACCCAGACAGATGACGGATATCTGCTTAGCAGCCTAAGAAGGGCAGCGCACAATATTCTCTATATTACGGCAAACAGCAATGTAATGAATGGCTACAGTACAAATTCAAGGGTTGTGGCAATCACGCCCTGGTGGCAGCCAACCATGTACGGGCTAATCGCCTTGTTCGCAGCACTGGATGTATTAAGCCTTGTAATGCTCACATTGTCAATACTTAAGGGAAAGAAAGGAAACAGTAACAAGAAAGAAGGAGGGCAGGCAGCATGAAGGAAATCTTAAGTAAAAAAACAGCGGGCTTTTATTTTGCAGCTCTTGCCGGCTTGGTGGCAATTGTAGCTATTATCCGCTATGTAACATGGGCACCGGCACATAATGCCATGAATTCGCTTGTGTTGGTCGCGTTGGTTCTTGGGCTGGTGATTGATATCATATTAATTTTTTACGATAATAGTTATCTGGTGGTTATGGCTACGGCATGCTATAGTATAGCGATGTTTCAGCTCCTTGCGGATTCGGTCGGTTCCTTCGTGGATTTATTTCAGGGAATCGTTATGTTTGGTGATTCCACACAGGTGGGTACCATTGTTTCAATCAGCTGCTTTATTGCAGTCAG
>JARKQP010000274.1 GCA_029974875.1 Mobilitalea sp. | reverse complement strand
TAAAGTAATTGCCTTAGGAATACCTACAGTGGTTGATGCTGCGACCATCGTGGCGGATACCCTGACGAAATATATGGAGCAGAGCGGCTTTGGACAGGAGGATATTGATAAATTTATTTCTGAGGTGAGGGAACAGCAGATCGATAATATGTTTGTAACGCCGAAGAATATTGACGAATCCATCAAACGGATCAGCTACACCGTGTCGGAGGCCTTAAATTCCTGCTTTGCAGAGCTGGAAGCCCGGGTATAATGCCCGGGTTGCTTTGGCTTACCAGCCAAAATCCATTTTATCCGCACCGGGTTTTACCGGGAAAGGGGTTATAAAATCAGCTGTTTGTAAATATAATAGAGCAGGCAATGTTTTAAAGCCATAGAAAAGCGTTGATAGCAAAGCATAAATAGCAAAGCGTTGATAGCGAAGTATAAATAGTAAAGCATTGATAGCAAAACGATAGCCAGCAAGGCTAAGGCCTGCTCCCAGCTTGATTAAACCGCTGCCAAGCGGGCATATGGAGGTTATGATGAAGAAAATCCGTATCCGTATCAGACTTAAAATATATCCTGTCCTCTGGTCAATTATGATGATCGCAGCGGTATACCTGTTGCTCCGGTTTGCTACGATTACATTTACGGAAGAAATGGGTCAAGCTGGACTGATGGACGCCTTGAGTGCAAAGCTGTGCATCAACCTGATGGAATCAGGCTCTTCCCTGTTAAAGTATTCCGCTGATGAGGATGGCAAGCTATACGCATTTCCAATGAACCTGTTTGAGGATACCTTGGCTCTGGGTGATTTTATCGAAGACGACAGGGCAATCATGGTTAATGCCCAGGATACAGCCTTGCGGTTTAACGGTTACACTACGGAGAGCTCTTCCCCGTTTAAGAGCGGGAATCCTGGTCTGGGGGATGACAACCAGAAGAACAGCGGACAGGGGAATGATAGCCAGGGAAATGACACCCAGACGCAGGATAACAGCTTTGTGGATGGGATAGACGGTAAAGCAGCGGCCTCAAAGGATGCGAAGGAAAAGCAGGGAATGTCAGGCCTATCCATTTTTATGATTAATAGTGACCAGATCGGTGAGGAATACCTGTTGACCAACGGGGCGGTTATGAAGAGCTCGGAAACAGGGGACCTGATCGGGGATGGGGAGTATATAGAGGAGCAGCTGAAGGTCAATTATGAGAAAAGTGACCTTCACGATGAGGAGGCGGAAGATACGGCACAGGCGGATGAGAGTGCGGTAGAGGCTGTGGCGACTGACAGCCGTGCCAGCTATACCTTGGAAAAAATGAAGGATGTCCAATACCTTGTAAGGAATTTCTATATTGTAGATGGCTCCACTAATGTAAGCGAAGCCGTGTTTGACGGGGAAAAGCTGCTTTCCAAGGACATGACAATAAAGCAGGATAATGAAAAGCCCCAGATCCTGATCTACCATACCCATTCCCAGGAAGCCTTTATCGACAGCAGGAAGGGAAAAGCGGAGGATACCGTAGTGGGTGTGGGCAGCTATTTGGCAAAAATACTGGAAGAGGATTACGGATATAATGTAATCCATGATAAGTCCACCTATGATATCGTAAACGGTTCCCTGGACAGGAATGTGGCATATAACCAGTCGGCAGATGGTGTCAAAGCGATTCTAAAGAAAAATCCTTCCATTGAGGTGCTCATTGACCTGCATAGGAACAGCGGCAAAGCCAAAATCGTCACGGTTGACGGAAAGAAGGCGGCGCAGGTGATGCTGTTTAATGGACTGAGCCGGGACCAGAGCGGGCCGATTACATACTTGGATAATCCGAATCTGCAGGATAACCTGGCCTTCAGCCTGCAGCTGCAGCTGGAATCCGTTTCTAAGTATCCGGGCTTTTTTATGAAAAATTATTTGAAGAGCTACCGGTATAACCTGCATTTAAGACCAAAATCCCTGCTGGTTGAGCTGGGAACCCTGAATAATACGGTGGAGGAGGCCATGAATGCCATGCCGCCCTTTGCCAAGGTTTTGGATGCGGTGCTGGCAGGGGAAACCCAGGAGGAAAGTGAGAAATGAAAACCGCATTATCTTGCCAGCATTTAGAGGTTGTGTTATAATCATACAGAATATTTGTGGAATGAACGTACGCAGGAGGAACAAGATGGCTGTAGACCAAAGTAAAATCAGGAATTTTTGTATCATTGCCCATATAGATCATGGTAAATCAACACTGGCAGACCGTATTATTGAGATGACGGGGTTGCTCACCAACCGGGAGATGCAGGCCCAGGTACTTGATAATATGGATTTAGAGCGGGAAAGAGGAATTACGATCAAGGCACAGACCGTTCGTACCGTATATAAGGCTAAGAACGGGGAGGAGTATGTCTTTAACCTAATTGATACCCCGGGACATGTGGATTTTAACTATGAGGTTTCACGGAGCCTGGCTGCCTGTGAGGGGGCAATCCTGGTGGTAGATGCTGCCCAGGGGATTGAAGCCCAGACCCTGGCCAATGTATATCTGGCGCTGGACCATAATCTGGACATTATGCCGGTCATTAATAAAATAGACCTCCCGAGTGCCGAGCCGGAACGTGTCATTGCGGAAATTGAGGATGTCATCGGGCTGGAGGCCCACGATGCACCGCTCATATCGGCAAAGGTTGGAACAAATGTAGAACAGGTGCTGGAGCAGATCGTGGAGAAAATACCGGCTCCAAAGGGTGACCGGAATGCCCCGCTGCAGGCACTCATCTTTGACTCCATCTATGATCCTTACAAGGGAGTTATTGTATTTCTTAGGATCATGGAGGGTACCGTCAGGAGGGGAACTGAGATCCGTATGATGGCAACTGGGGCTACCGCGGAGGTTGTTGAGCTTGGTATCTTTGGGCCGGGACAGTTTATTCCGGCGGAGGAGCTGTCTGCCGGAATGGTTGGTTATGTTACGGCCAGCCTAAAGAATGTGAAGGATACCCGGGTCGGGGATACCATAACTGATAATGAGCGCCCCTGTGCAAAGCCCTTACCGGGCTATAAGAAGGTCCACCCCATGGTTTACTGCGGAATGTATCCGGCAGATGGGGCGAAATATCCGGATTTACGGGATGCGCTGGAAAAGCTCCAATTAAATGATGCTTCCCTGCAGTTTGAACCGGAGACCTCCGTGGCCTTAGGCTTTGGCTTCCGTTGCGGCTTCCTCGGGCTGCTGCATCTGGAGATTATCCAGGAGAGGCTGGAGAGGGAGTATAACCTGGATCTTGTAACGACTGCGCCGAGCGTTATTTATAAGGTCTATAAGCATGACGGCTCGGTTAGTGAGATCACAAACCCCACCAATCTTCCGGATCCATCGGAGATTGCATATATGGAGGAGCCGATGGTTTCGGCAGAGATTATGGTGACTACTGAATTCGTAGGCTCTATTATGGGACTTTGCCAGGAACGGCGCGGTGTCTACCTCGGTATGGAATATATGGAGACAACAAGAGCCCTGTTAAAATATGATTTGCCGCTGAATGAGATTATCTATGATTTTTTTGATGCGCTGAAATCACGTTCCAGGGGGTATGCCTCCTTTGATTATGAGCTAAAGGGCTATGTCCAGTCTGAATTAGTGAAGTTGGATATTCTTATTAATAAGGAAGAAGTGGACGCGTTAACCTTTATTGTACATGCTGACAGTGCCTATGAAAGAGGAAGGAAGATGTGTGAGAAGCTGAAGGAGGAGATTCCACGCCAGCTCTTTGAGATTCCGATCCAGGCAGCTATTGGAAGCAAGGTTATAGCGAGGGAAACTGTAAAAGCTATGAGGAAGGATGTCCTTGCGAAATGTTATGGCGGGGATATTACACGTAAGAAGAAGCTGTTGGAGAAGCAGAAGGAAGGGAAGAAGAGGATGAGGCAGATTGGTAATGTTGAAATTCCTCAGAAGGCCTTTATGAGTGTGTTGAAATTGGACGAAGATTAAGGATAGGGCTGTTGTAAGGGATGATGTGTTTCTGGTGCCGGGGAGATTGCCTGGGGTTGGGGGACGTTGGCTTTGCAACAGCCTGTCGTTTATGTTATGGGACGATGATTTGAGTTTAGGTGGGGAAGATTTATGCTGTGAGGTGAATATGGGTGTATATCCATCCGGGCTTGCCTTTAACATCCCGTGTTTGCCATGTGCAGGCAATCGCGGGAGGCCCGGTCTGCGCCCAGATGGATATACACCCATATTCACCGCGTTAGTTTTAGTGATGACTTTTGGCGCTGGGTTATATGATGAAAGAAAGGTA
>JARKQP010000247.1 GCA_029974875.1 Mobilitalea sp. | reverse complement strand
ATAAAAAGGTTTGGGGACAGATATGCACCTTTTGAGTTTGATTATCTCATAAATACCAGCGGAGCGGACGGTGAAGAAGCGGGTAAAGCTCTCCAATTGATGCCGCTGGATATCCGGAGTATAGATAAATATACATTCCCTCTGATATGCCCGGTACCAGAATTTACAAAGGATTTGCATGTCAAAAGGGATGAGTATCTTGAGAAGGAATATAAGGTTGATTCCATATATTATGATATATCCGCAAGCAATATACTGAAGATCTGCATGAATCCGGAGCATGGGCATAAGATGGGAGCCGGCAGGGAAATGACGGAAGCCTATCGTGAAAATTATATAAAAACAAAGCTGGCAATGAAGAATGCTGCATCAAAGTATGTTCCTATGGGCACGGAAATGATCAGCGAAGTCTTTCTGGACATATTGGATTTTTATCAGTCAAGGGCCGGAGCCCAACCTGCAACCTTTCTTGAAGGATATAATATCAGAAATCTGATTAAATCCGGCGATGCAGAGCTTATACCTATGTTTACATATGTATATCACGAATATGGTCCTGTAAGGCTTGATGGGTGGGGAAAGCTGACGGAAGAGATAGGAAATCTTTTTTACTTTACCGTAGCGCGCACATACCTTTGGGGCGGCTTGTACGAGCTCAACCATGAATACGCTCCCATGGAGGCTCTAAACGGCAAAGAAAATTCCCCGGAAGAACATTATTTTATTTTTGAGCCCTTTGGATTTGAATATGCTCCTGCACGCGGAAATTATATAGAGCAGTTTGCAAAGATGAGGACAGGAAAAGGCAATAAGTACCTGGCATACGGAAAAATGCTGAATCCGCTGGATATAAAACAGGATAAGGTGGAGTTGGATTATTATAACTATACCGCTCCTCAGAATGTCTCAGAGCATGGAGAAAGAGGCATCATGAAGGTTGATGCTGTGGTGCATTCGGCATGGCAGTATCAGGATTCTGGCATAGGATTATTCTTTGCAAATATGAAGGACGAAGTACATAAAGTAAAGTTTGTGCTGGATATGAATAAATACCATCTTAAAGGAGATTCCTTTAAAGTTTTAAAAGTTCAGGAGGGAAAGGAAGAAATCCTTTCTACAGTATCAAAATCGGAGATAAAGGAAAT
>JARKQP010000224.1 GCA_029974875.1 Mobilitalea sp. | reverse complement strand
GCTGCAGAAAAAAGTGGTGCCTGGGGTGACAGAACCTCCACCATCCCGACCATCTATATCTATTTTGTAGTCGATACCAATACCCGTTTAAATGGTCTAGAGACCGGTGAATATGACATTGCCACAAGCCTGGCCTATACGGATATCAGCCGTATTGAGGCAATGGAATCCGTATCCCTCGTAAAAGAGGACTGGAACAGCATTACCATTACCATGAATAAATCCAAAGATTCCGTTCTAAGTGACCCAAGGTGGAGACAGATCATCAGCTATGCCATGAACGCAAGTGAAATCTTAGAAGGCTCCTTTGCAACGACAGGCGCAGAAGCACCCTATTATGCAGATGCATGTTATTTCTCGAAAGCTTCCCAGTGGTACACCGACGTATCCAGCGTCCAGTATCAGGATATGGAGAAAGCAAAGGCTTTATTGGATGAAATCGGATATGATGGAACACCGTTAGTCATGATGACCACGGAAGCCTATCCCGAGCTTTATAACGCAACCCTAATTCTACAGCAGGAATTAGAAGCGATTGGCGTAAATGTAACCTTAAATGTATATGACTGGGGTACCATGCTCACTTATATCTCAGATACCACCGCCTTTGATTTGTATCCGATGAATTATCCTGCTTCCTCCAATCCGGCATCTGTAAATTACATCACTAAGACCAACGCATCAGGCTTTACAAATGACCCTCAGCTGAATGAATATATCAAACAATTCCAGGCTTGCAAGGATACGGAGACGGCAATTAAGTTCTGGAACGACACGGTGATGCCCTACTGTGCTGAACAGGTATTTATTCTCCACTTAGGAACCTATGATTTGATTACAGGCGCATCTAATAAGGTGGAAGGCTTTGATCCTTATTATGGTATGAAGCTATGGGGACTAAAGGTCGCTGAATAGATTAAGCCACAGATTAAGCTGCAGGTTGCCCTCACCTTCCCGGTGGGGGTAACTTAAATAAAAGGGGGAGGTATCCCGATGATTAAATATTTAGGGAACAGACTTTTTTCAGTTATTTGTACACTGCTGATACTCTCTATTTTTATATTCAGTATCATTCATATAACTCCGGGGGATCCGGCCAGAATCATGCTGGGTGCCGATGCTTCAACGGAAGCAGTGGATGCCCTGACAGATCAATTGGGGTTAAACAAGCCTCTGATTACCCAGTATATTAATTGGATCGGCAAGACCCTTCAGGGTGATTTTGGCACCAGCTATTCGAGAAAAGGCTCTGTGCTGGAAGAGATAAAAACAGCCCTGGAACCAACGATGGTGCTTGCCATTTGGGGACAGCTGTTAGCTGTTATTATTGCAATCCCTTTTGGTGTCTTTGCAGCAAAGAAAAAAGGAAAAATACAGGACTCTGCCGTGATAGCGGCTTCTTTAGTCGGAATTTCAATACCATCCTTTCTACTAAGCTTACTTCTTGCAATGGTATTCTCGGTGAAGCTGGGATGGCT
>JARKQP010000190.1 GCA_029974875.1 Mobilitalea sp. | reverse complement strand
ATAGGGCATATTATCATAGAGGGAACAACGGTCAAATGCCGGGTCATCAAATAATAAGTCTCTTGTATATTGCATGGCTGGTTTTGGATTCATGGCGTCACCTCACAAAATTCTGGGGTTGAAAATGCATTTTGTCAACCTTCTTATTTCACTATATAACGAAATGAATAAAACTTCAAGCATGTCAATGGAGCTATTTTTTTTAGAGTATCGGGTTTACAACAGGGTTGGGCAGTTTTACTATATTTTGCTCCTATGTGTCCTTAAATTTAATTTTTTCTGGAGCTCAACCAATATAATCGGCATAAAGGAGAGCAGAAGCGTAATGGCCCATTGTCTGGCTGTCAAGGGAACGATCTGGAACACGGAGGCCAGGGGGGCAAAGGTGATTACGGATACCTGTAAAAATGCACATATAATAAAGGATAATACCAGCTTTTTATTACTGAACACCCCGATCTCAGACAGGGAGTGTTCACTCTTCATGTTAAAGGAATGGAACAGCTGGGAAAGGCTTAATACTGCAAAGCACATGGTCCTGCCCACCCAAGGCAGATAGGTGCCAGGAAGCTGGGAGGAGGTATCCTGCCCGGAAAGGGATTCGTAAAAGGCAGGGATATCATAATGATGGTAGCCGATTACAAAGGCAAGGAGGGCGAGGGAGCCGATCATACAGCCCTCTATAATAATGCGGAGCGCCAAGCCGTCTGCGAACATTCCCTTTTTTGGTGAAATGGGAGGCTTCCTCATGATATCCTTCTCGGCCGGCTCCACTCCCAGGGCAATGGCGGGCAGGGAATCGGTTACAAGGTTTACCCATAACAGCTGGACGGCGACCAAAGGGGTGGGCAGGCCCAGCAGGATCGCCACAAAAATAGTTAATATTTCCCCTATGTTACTGGAAAGCAGGAAATGGACGGCTTTCTTGATATTGTCATAGATGCCGCGGCCTTCCTTCACAGCGGAGACGATGGTGGCGAAGTTGTCATCCGTTAGGATCATGTCGGAAGCATTTTTTGCAACATCTGTTCC
>JARKQP010000178.1 GCA_029974875.1 Mobilitalea sp. | reverse complement strand
TGTATATCTGCTGGCAAGCACAGTGACGAATGCAGTTGCCCTATTCTTCCGGAGAATCTTTCCTAAAATCCTGCTTCCGGTAGTTCTTTTCCAGACGATAGCTTCCGTTTTGAAGATCCAGGAGGCTGGGGTTAGCTATGGAAGATATTATGTTATCATGTTCGGTATATTTGCAATTATTGCAAGCGGCTGGTTCTGTGTAAGGCCGGTCCGGAGCAATGGTATTGTTGCACCGGTGCTTATTATCCTGTCCGTCATATCCATCCTGCCCTTTATCGGTGCATTTACCATCAGCAGGGCAAACCAGATGGACCGTTTGGTGGGTGCCCTGGAGCGCAACGGCATGTTTAACGGCGAGGCTGTTGTTCCCAAGTCGGACATACCTAAGAAGGATAAGGAGACGATTATTAGTGCGGTCAGGTCTCTTGACGAAATGGAGTACACAAAAGAGATAAGCTGGCTGGACGGGTATAATAAGGGCTATGACTTTGAAAAAACCTTCGGCTTCTCGCAGTACGGCAATTATGAACCGGGGAAGGGATCGGAGTATATTACGGTTACGAGGAAGCCATCCTCCCCGATTCCTGTTGCAGGCTATGATTTTATGCTCCGGTTGTTCGCCTATAGCAAATACGATGATACAGCCATAGGCAGCTATGAGCTGGATGGAAGGGTTTATAGCTTGAGGATGGAGAACATTTCCGAGAATGAGCAGGAAATTCTCCTTTTGGAAGGGAATCAGGAGATGATGCGTTTTCCGTTAAACGATATTTTTGCTAAGATTGAAGCTGAAACCGGGGAGAAAGAACTGGATACCTCCGAGCTAACCTTCACAAGGGAAAATGATAAGGCAGTCATAACAGTTATCGCTGAATCAGTTAATATAAATATCTGGCAGGAAGGCAGAAGCCAGCAGGCAGATATTAATATATTGGTGAAGATTAAATAGACGGTGGTCAGTACCATCTTAGAGGAGAGGGCTGGATCCATATCTTCCCCTCCTGGGCTTTTAGGAAAATCCAGGGGGGAGATATGGATCCAGCCTGTTTTTATAGGCAGCTATCCGGTTGTCCAGCTCCTGGTATAAGGTATTTGACAAAGGCCTCATAAAGGTGTCCGGTAAAATATGTTTTCAATTGACAGAG
>JARKQP010000164.1 GCA_029974875.1 Mobilitalea sp. | reverse complement strand
ATAAAAAAAATCCCAAGTATTTTCTACTTGAGACGAATAAAATCCGCGGTACCACTCAATTTGACAAATGAATACAATTCATTGTCCGCTCTTTCATATACGAACATATATGCCATGCTAATAACGGTTATGGTTTCCGTCAACTCCTACTATGAATTCGGGGTTGCCCTCAAAAGCCCATTCAGCTAAAAACTTCATATCGCCTCCCACCAACGGCGACTCTCTGGAATGTCGTACTAAAGCCTACTCTTCTTTCTCAACGGTTTCATCTATTATTTTGCTAATGTCTAAATATTAATACCAGATTTACGATTTGTCAATACTATAATTTTAAAAATGCCGTTCCTTATTATTTCCACTGATTATAGGAACGGCATTATAAGCTTTATGAATTAAGATACCTCCGGGCTCTTACTTGCATTTATCAGCCGGGAAAGCAGGGTTAAAGGCATAGAAGTTCCTGGAGTCCAGCTCATCCTGGATGATCCTTAAGGCTTCACCAAACCTCTGGAAGTGGACGATTTCCCTCTCACGTAAGAATTTGATGGGGTCGCATACATCATGGTCATGAACCAGGCGGAGGATATTATCGTATGTGGTTCTCGCTTTTTGTTCAGCCGCCATGTCTTCCACTAAATCCGTGATCGGATCACCCTTGCTCTGGAAATAAGTTGCTGTAAAGGGTACACCGCCAGCTGATTGGGGCCAGAGGCCTAAGGTATGGTCTACATAGTAATTCTGAAAGCCGCCTTCCACGATTTGTTCGGGGGTGAGGTCTCTGGTAAGCTGATGGACAATGGCACTGACCATTTCCATGTGTGCTAATTCTTCCGTTCCAATGTCCGTTAATACACCGGCTACTTTTCTATTTGGCATGGCATAACGCTGTGATAAATAACGCATGGAAGCTGCCAATTCGCCATCCGGGCCGCCAAACTGTGACATGATAACCTGGGCCAGCATTGGGTTGCACCTGTCAATCTTTACTGGGTATTGTAATCTTCTCTCATAACTCCACATATACT
>JARKQP010000137.1 GCA_029974875.1 Mobilitalea sp. | reverse complement strand
AAAAGCTTTTTCAAAGCTGCCGAAGGTGAAGATCGTATTTGGGTCCTCGTATCCGGAAAGGCTGACAAAATGCTCCGTTGATGTGTTCGAGATGTTCCATTTAGAGAAAGAGTATCTGGACAATATTTACTTTAAAACCGCGGAAAATATACTTGGTAATTAGCATTTGCGGCCGGATGGGGAAAGGAATTGCGCTACAGATGACTTTCCGGGCGTTGTTTACTGGATTTAGGGGAGGATTGTATGAGAGAAGAATGGAGATTGATACGGGATGTGCTGCCGGATTATGTAAAGGTAAAATTCGATGATATTGTGGAACAAAGGGTTCTTGGGGCAAGCAGACATATCTCCATGATAGGAGAGATGATAGAAGCGATTGCGTTGGAAGGCAGGAAAGAAAACCGGGAGACAGAAAAGGTCATAGAGGATATAAAAAAGGTTACTGCCTTTTTTATGGCGACCCGAGGAGAAGCAAGCCAGGCAATAAATAATGCCATATTATTGATGATACACGGGATTGACGGTTATGCCAGCTGCACCGTTGATGAGGCTGTTGGCAAAATACTGGAGACAAAGGATCGCTATTTATCAACATCAGATAAGGCAATTGAAAAGGTTGTGGAATATGCTGCGGAGCTGGCGAAGGGCATGAAGCGCATTTTCGTATATGATTATTCCAGTACGGTGGAAAAATTCCTTACCAGGCTTCAACATAGCGGAAACCGGCACACAGTGTATATTGCCGAAAGCAGGGTCATCGACGGCGGGGTTCCCTTTGTAATGGCCTGTCAGAAGGCGGGGCACAGGATAAAATTTATTCCGGATGCAGCCATCATGTATTACCTGAAGGACTGTGAGGGGGTATTTATGGGTGCGGAAACCTTTTATCCGGATGGAACCGGCTTTAATACCACGGGGTCGGATTTGGTCGGCCTTGTATGTGCCCATTATGGCATTCCCCTTTACTTTCTGACACCCCTGATTAAGCTGGATATCCGTCCTGTCTATGGGTATAAAAGGAAACTGGTAATGAGTGACCTGGAACGTAAGCTCACATGCAACTGGAGCAATGAAATTGAAGCAGGTAAGATTGATTTCGAATCGCCGGAGCTGGTTCCTGTGGAGGCAAAGTATATCAATGGATATGTTACGGAGAAAGGAATTATCCCGGCAAATCAGATGTATCATATCAGTCTGGCTTACAGCCGGTATTTAAGAGGTGACGAAAATGAATACGTTTAAACCCAATTGCCATGTTTTGTCTATGATACAACCGGATCCCCTGCCTGGCAGCTATCGCCATTCCACCCAGACTATCGGGAAAATTATATACCGTGCCTTAAAAGAAACGGAAATGGTAAAGGTAAACGGCTTTGATGGTATCATACTCCAAAATATGAATGACATGCCAATTAAGCAGACCGCAAACCCGGAAACAATTGCCTATATGACCCGGCTCGGATATGAGATAAAAAGGGAGTTTCCAGATCTGGTCATTGGAATCCTGGTGAATTGGGATGGAGTTGCAGGGCTGTCCGTGGCAGATGCTATTGGTGCTGATTTTGTACGTGTAGAACATTTATTTACTGGGGCGAATGTTACCAGTGCGGGAATATTGCAGGCGCAATGCGTGGATATTGCGGCACTCAGAAAACGTATCTGTTCAAAGGTACCCGTATATGCTGATGTATATGAGGTGCATGGAATTCCTTTGGGAAGAAAGCCCATTGAGGATGCGGCATGGGAATGCGTCCATGAAGCATTTGCAGATGGATTGTTTTTGGCAGGAAAAAGTCCGGAAGAAAGCATTCAGATGATAACAAAGGTAAGAGAAAAGCTCCCGGATACACCGGTTATGTTAGGTGGAGGGGCTACGGGAGATAATATCTATGAATTACTCCGGTATTATGACGGAGTATCGGTTGCAACTTGGATTAAGAACGGTGACATGAAAAATCCGATTGATCCTTCACGTGCAAGAATTTTCATGGAAGAAGCAAAAAGAGCAAAGGAATATAGGGCGGCAGAAGCAGGGAAGAATAAGGGGTGACTGGCAGGATGATTGGCGGGCATAGCCAATATATGCAGTTTTTCCGTAACGCTTCCCTATGGGGAAGGATAAAAAACGGCTGGAAGGTGGGAAGAAGCTGCCTGCAAGAACGACAGGCAGGAAGCAGGTCAAACAGATCTTATGGAAATAATTAACTTCCCACCGTTGGGGTTTCAATTTTTTGTTTTCAATTTTCACTGCTGAAATTTCAATATTCTTGTTGACAAAAGAGCTGGTGCATAATATAATAGCTATGCTGTTGAAACAAATGCCGTTACTATTTGAAGTAACAGGTGTACGGAGCAGGCAGCGAATATCGAGGTGTGGCTCAGCTTGGCTAGAGCGCTACGTTAGGGACGTAGAGGCCGCAGGTTCAAATCCTGTCACCTCGATTTTTTTTATCAGGGCATAGGAATTCCCTTGCGGTTAAGAGAATACTATGCATAGAGAATACTATAATACAAATATTATAATACAAAATATTATAATACAGCATGAATATTAGTAATGTGCACGGTTGAAGATTTTCAATCGTGATTTTTTTATCCTAAAGGAGGTTCCAAAATGAAAACCATTGGCATGCTTGGCGGAATGAGCTGGGAAAGCACGGTAACCTATTATAAGCTGATAAATGAGGCGGTAAAGGAGACCCTTGGAGGCTTCCATTCTGCAAAATGCCTCCTGTACAGTGTTGATTTTCATGAAATAGAGGAATGCCAGGCCAGGGGAGATTGGGAGAAGAGCGGAGATATACTGGCTGAGGCAGCAAGTAACCTGCTATTGTAAAAAGGTATGCAGCAAAACATGAAAAATTAAAGTATAAGAGGCAGGAGGTGGGGATATGATTTTATCGGCTTCCAGAAGGACGGATATTCCAAGCTACTATTCCGAATGGTTTATGAACCGCCTAAAGGAAGGGTATGTGCTGACCAGAAATCCAATGAACTATCATCAGGTACGCAGGATCGAATTAAACCCGGTAGATATTGAATGCATTGTACTTTGGTCAAAGGATCCCCTAAACATGATGAAATACCTGCCCCAAATAGATGACCTGGGATACCAATATTATTTTCAATTCACCCTGACCCCTTATGGAAGGGAGATTGAAAGGAGCCTCCGGGAAAAGAAAGCGGTTGTGGAAACCTTTCAGAGGCTTTCTGACATGATCGGAAAGGACCGGGTAGTGTGGCGGTATGATCCGGTTATATTGAATGACCGGCTCACAATTCAATACCATGGGGAGCATTTTGAATGGCTGTGCCGTCAGCTGCAGGGATATACCAGGATCTGCAATATCAGCTTCTGTGATATTTATAAAAAGTTAAGCAAAGAGGCTAAGGAGCATGTAATCTGGCCGATTTCCGGTCAGCAGATGGACCGGACGGCAAAAGTGCTTGTGGCAATTGCAAAGAAATATGATATAGAGCTAAGGGCATGCTGTGAAAAGGAGGATCTGGCCGAAGCTGGTATCCGCCCGGCGGCCTGTATTGACCGGGAGTTGATAGAGAAAATATGCGGGCACCCGGTTCAGGCTAAAGCGGATAAGAGCCAAAGGGAGGGCTGCAGCTGTATCCAGAGTACGGATATCGGAGTTTATAATACCTGCAGGCATGGATGCATCTATTGCTATGCCAGCCACAGTGATAAATCCATAGAACAGAACTGCCTCCGCCACAATCCGCAGGCACCGATCTTAATAGGTGAAGAATAAATCTGGGAAAAGCGAAGAATCAGCTGTAAGAATGTAAAATTCATTTAACGGAAGATAAGCCCTATGAAAAAATCGTTGACAAAGGGCCGGGTGCTAGAGTATACTATCGACATTACTAAAACGCATAGGAATAGCCGGAGTTACGAAAGGAAGCAATTATGGGAACATCATTCAAAACAATGTCTTATAATATGTGTGGTATGTGCAGCATGCCAAAATTCCATATTTACATGATAAGTGAATGTGATGTTTTCATGATGCACAAGGAGAGGTAATCCGCTCTCCCTATGGATAATGAAATATGGTGCAGGAAGCTTATCAAGGCTCTCCTGCTTTTTTTGTGGATCCGCTTTAGAAAAGTCAATCATAGGAATCCAGTGACGGAAGATGCAGCAATAGAAAATTCAATAATAAAAAATGCAATAAAAAAAGGAATATAGGAATGGAATACAGGAGTGTAATAACAGAAATAAACACAGGATCTGAACGGAGGTAGGTCATGGGGAACGGGTATCCGATTGTCCGGCTTGAAGGGCTGGGCAAGGTGTTTCAAGGTAAGGACAATGTAGTAAAAGCCCTCGACGACATTAATTTAACGATTAACCAGGGGGAGATATTCGGAATTATTGGGCTCAGCGGTGCAGGTAAAAGTACCCTGGTCCGCTGTATTAACTTTTTGGAAAAGCCGACCTCAGGGTCAGTGATTTTTGACGGTGCGGATTTGGGAACCCTTTCTGAACGGGATTTGTTAAGGGCAAGGCAGTCCATGGGAATGATCTTCCAGCAGTTTAACCTGCTGATGCAAAGGAATTCCCTTCAAAATATCTGTTTCCCCTTGGAAATCGCAGGTGTCCCAAAGAAGGAAGCAAGAAAACGGGCGATGGAGCTTTTGGAGGTGGTCGGCCTGGTAGATAAAGCAAAGGCTTACCCGGCGCAGCTGTCCGGCGGACAGAAGCAGCGGGTTGCAATTGCCCGGGCATTGGCGACGAATCCCAAGGTGCTGCTCTGCGATGAGGCCACCAGTGCACTTGATCCGACAACAACCCGTTCCATCCTTAACCTCCTGAAAGAGATTAACCAGAAGCTTGGGATCACAGTGATTGTCATTACCCATGAAATGAGCGTCATTGAAGAAATCTGCCACCGTGTTGCGATCATTGACCAAAGCCATATCGCGGAGCTGGGCGAGGTGGAGGAAGTGTTCGTAAGGCCAAAATCCAAGATAGCAAAGCAGCTGGTATTTTCGGGTGAGACCCATATAGATGTCTTTGAAGGTGAACATAAATGCCGTATTATCTTTGACGGAAGAACCTCCTTTGAGCCTGTGATCGCAAACATGGTCCTGGAATGTAAAACCCCGGTTAACATCCTGTTTGCGGATACCAAGGATATTGACGGAAAGGCATTCGGGCAGATGGTGATCCAGCTGCCAAATGATGAAACAGGAAGAAAGCGGATTATGAACTATCTTAATGTCAATGAGATACCCTATGAGGAGGTGAAGGGCGATGTTTGCTGAAGCTGTGATTAAAATGTTAGGGATAGGGATTTTAGAATCCCTATATATGATCTTGGTCTCATCCTTGATTGCTTATGTGATCGGACTGCCTCTGGGCGTACTGCTGGTTGTAACGGATAAGGACGGCATTGCACCCTTTGTAGCCTTGAATAAGGCCTTAGGCGCTATCGTGAATTTTGTCAGGTCTGTCCCATTTATTATCCTGCTGATTGCGGTCATGCCGTTTACCAGATGGCTCATTGGTACAACCCTAGGCCCCTCTGCGGTAATACCGCCCCTGATTATCGGGTCAGCGCCCTATATTGCCAGGCTGGTGGAATCATCGCTTAAGGAAGTGGATAAGGGCGTAATCGAGGCAGCCCAGAGCATGGGGGCAGGCACGATGGATATTATTTTAAAGGTACTGATTCCAGAGGCAATGCCGTCCCTGATTATCGGGGCAGCAATTGCAGTTACGACAATTTTAAGCTATTCTGCCATGGCAGGCATCGTCGGCGGAGGCGGACTGGGTGACATCGCGATCCGTTACGGGTATTACCGGTATCAGACCGGAATCATGTTTGTCACAGTCATCATATTGGTTTTAATTGTACAGCTAATCCAGGAGGTAGGCGAAAGATGGATGAGGCGTACAGATAAACGGTTATAAAAATTTAAGAACATAATGGTGGGAAAAGGAGGATAATTATGAAAAGAATTGTTGCTGTATTGTTAGTATTGGCTTTAGCCGGAACAGCCTTTACCGGCTGTGGGACGAAGGATAAGGTGGATAAGAAAATTGTGGTGGGAGCCAGTGCAACCCCCCATGCGGAGATTCTGGAGCAGGCAAGACCGATCCTGGAAGCGGAGGGCTATGAGCTTGAAGTCATCGTATACCAGGATTATGTACAGCCAAACCTGGCACTGGACAGCGGTGACCTGGATGCGAACTATTTCCAGCACCTGCCATACCTGGATCAGTTTAATGAGGAAAATAAGACAGATTTAGTGTCTGCCGGTATCATCCACTATGAGCCCTATGGGGTTTATCCTGGAAAGGCAGCTTCCTTTGATGCCCTTAAGGATGGGGCACAGATTGCAGTACCCAATGATGCCTCCAATGAGGCGAGGGCACTTCTCTTGCTGGAAGCGAATGGACTGATTAAGCTCAGGGAGGACGCCGGACTGAGTGCAACTAAGAATGATATTGTGGAAAATCCGGGGAAGCTTGAAATAATTGAAATTGAAGCTGCCCAGCTGGCGCGTTCTTTGCAGGACGTTGACATGGCGGTCATCAATGGAAACTATGCGATCCAAGCCGGATTAAATGTAGCGCAGGATGCGATAGCCTTTGAAGACAAGGATTCTGTGGCAGCTGAAACCTACGGTAACATCATTGCTGTTAAGTCAGGCAATGAAGTACGGAAGGATATCAAGGCTCTTTTGGCAGCCCTTCAAAGCGATGCTGTCAAGAAATATATTGAAGACACGTATCAGGGCGCCGTGGTACCTAAATTCTAAACACCGGCGCATTTGAGCAGGATATATGGCAGTATTCTTTAAGCTAAGAAATGAGGCAAAGAGGGGTGGGGCTTCCAGTAGGAAAACCTGCCCTTTTCATAATAAAAAAGGAAATGCTGGCTGTGTTTTCCGGGTAATCAGGGGAAGAGTAAGGTTGCAAGAAATGTCGGATAATGGTACTATAGAATAGGGGAAACTATAACGGAATACTTACGGGGGCAGCTCTATGAAGAAGCTTTTCTTTTACAAACGTATTTACTTAATCATATTGATTCCTATTTCTATCGCATTGACTTTAGTGGCAAGGAATAATTCTTATTTTGCGGAAGAGATCTATGCCAAGCACATATATAAATATATATCACAACCCATATCGACAATATTTGGACTTGTGCCCTTCTCTGTTGCGGAGGTCATCGTCTTTGCATTCCCTGCGGCATGCTTGATTTGGGTGATAGTCTTTATCATAAGGCTGATCCGGTTCCGGGAAAAGCGGAAGCAGATATTTTTAAAGGGTCTATTGAATATTTTCTGCCTGGTAAGCGTCATACTGTTTTTATATACAATGCTTGCCGGGATCAATTATTACCGTGCCACCTTTAGCACCTACTCGGAGCTGGAGATCAGGGAATCGACGGAGGACGAGCTGTATGTGCTGACCAAGAGCCTTGCCCTGCAGGCAAATGAGCTGCGTGACAAAACTATCGGAAGGGATGGGGAGGGAGTATTTCAGCTGTCCCAGGGCTACTATGAAACGGCAGAGCTGGCAGACGAAGCATTTACTGGTCTTTCCAAGGATTATCCCATTCTGGGGGGCTCCTATGCGGCGCCCAAGCCGGTAATGCTGTCCGGGTTAATGTCCCATACTGAGATCACGGGTATTTTCTTCCCGTTTACGACGGAAGCAAATGTAAATGTCCATATACCGGATTATAACATACCGGTCACCATGCTGCATGAGCTGGCACACCTCCGGGGATTTATGCGGGAGGATGAGGCCAACTTTATCGCATATCTGGCAGGCATGGAATCAGGAAGTGCGGACTTAAATTATAGCAGTACGATGCTCGCCTTAGTGATAGCGGGCAATGCATTATATGAACAAAATCCGGATTTATATTTTTCCGTCAGGGAGCTTTACTCTGAGGGTGTGGTAAGGGATATCAGGGCAAATTCCGCCTATTGGCAGAAGTATGATAATACGGCGGTCAGCACAATCTCGAACCATATCAACGATACCTACCTAAAAGCGAATGCCCAGGAGGATGGAGTCAAAAGCTATGGCCGCATGCTGGACCTGCTCTTAGCCAAATATAGGAAGGAACACGGCCTGCAGCAGCCCAAATAGCATATTTATGAGACAATTTTACTGTATCCGGTTTTCATTTTGTACTTTTAAGTTGACACGAACTGTGGTATTATATAAAATATCTATTTATTATAAGGAAATAATTAGTTTATTATCGTAAGGTTGTGGCGAATTAAGGGAATAAGTAATGTAGGAACCGGGTTCATGCCATTATTGCATGGCGCTTTGTGTTATATATGAGGCATGGACATAAATATGGGTAAAATAGTAAACATTAGCTTAATACCTCTATAGAATAAATGACCAGGAGGAACTTCATGGAGAACAAGGAAATAAACGAGGGCAGGGAACCGGAAGCGGAGGAAAGGGTTTCCAAGAATTTTATTGAAATGATTATTGATAAGGACCTGGAAGAGGGCAAGGTGAAATCCATTGTCACCAGATTCCCTCCGGAGCCTAATGGATATCTTCATATCGGACATGCAAAGTCGATCCTTTTAAACTATGGGTTGGCTAAGAAATATGGCGGTAAGTTCAATCTTCGCTTCGATGATACGAATCCAACCAAGGAAAAGACGGAATTTGTTGATTCCATTATTGAAGACGTAAAATGGGTCGGCGGAGATTTTGAAGACCGTTTATTTTTTGCGTCTGATTATTTTGACCAGATGTATGAAGCAGCAGTGAAACTGATTAAAAAGGGGAAGGCTTTTGTCTGCGAGCTTACGGCAGAGGAGATCCGGGAATACCGGGGAACCTTAACCGAGCCGGGGAAGAACAGCCCCTACCGCGACAGGAGTATTGAAGAGAACCTTAAGCTATTCGAGGAGATGAAAGCAGGTATCTACCCGGACGGCTCCAAAGTGCTCCGTGCGAAGATAGATATGGCGTCTCCTAATATCAATATGCGTGACCCGGTAATTTATAGGGTCGCAAGGATCACCCACCATAATACAGGGGACGAGTGGTGTATTTATCCGATGTATGATTTTGCGCATCCGATTGAGGATGCAATTGAAGGCATCACCCATTCCATCTGTACCCTGGAATTTGAGGATCACCGTCCGTTATATGACTGGGTGGTGAAGGAGGTGGAATATGAGCAGCCTCCGAAGCAGATTGAATTTGCAAAGCTGTATTTAACCAATGTTATCACAGGAAAAAGATATATCAAAAGATTGGTAGAGGAAGGCATTGTTGACGGCTGGGATGACCCCAGGCTGGTATCCATCAGTGCGTTGCGCAGAAGGGGCTTTACACCGGAGTCAATCCAGATGTTCATGGAGCTGTGCGGAGTATCCAAGAGCCAGAGCTCCGTAGATTATGCGATGCTGGAATACTGTATCCGTGAGGATCTTAAGCTGAAGAGACCGCGTATCATGGCAGTCCTTGATCCGGTAAAATTGGTAATTACAAACTACCCCGAGGACCAGGTTGAATATCTGGAAGCGCCGAACAACCAGGAAAATCCGGACATGGGAACCAGAAAGGTGCCCTTTGGCAGGGAGCTTTATATTGAACGGGAAGACTTTATGATTGAGCCTCCCAAGAAATACTTCCGCCTGTTCCCGGGTAACGAAGTGAGATTAATGAACGCTTATTTTGTAAAATGTGAAGCTTACATTACAGATGAAAGCGGCAGGGTTACGGAAGTACACTGTACCTACGACCCGGAGACAAAGGGCGGGAACAGCAACGACGGACGTAAGGTGAAGGGAACCATCCATTGGGTAGCGGCAAAGGCTGCCCTTAAGGTAGAAGCACGTTTATATGAAAACATCGTAGATGAGGCGAAGGGCGTCTATAACGAAGATGGAAGCCTGAATTTGAATCCGAATTCCATTACAGTATTAAAGGAATGCTATGTGGAGCCGACCGTAGCAGGTGCCCAGGCACCGGACAGCTTCCAGTTCTTAAGACAGGGCTTTTTCTGCCTGGACATGAAGGATTCCATTCCCGGGAAACTGGTATTTAACCGGATTGTTTCCTTGAAGAGTTCATATAAACCGGTATAGGATTACAGCAAAAGAGAAGCAAAGGTAAGAAATAAACAAAGGAATGGAGGATTCATCTTGTCTAATTTATTTTCAGGATTAGAGGCATTTGGCCTTGGCAATTTGTCTGACATGGACGTGTATGGAGCAAAAGAAAAAGAAGCGGCAAAAGGACCCGTCCAGGTCGAGAAGGATGTTTTTTTGGAAGAAGATGCAATATTTGATAAAACCTTCAACTGTCCCGTATGTGACAGTGAATTTAAAACAAAGACCGTAAAGTCCGGTAAAGTAAAGCTGCAGGGACTGGATACGGATTTAAGGCCCATATACCAGAACATGGATCCCTTGAAATACGACGCAGTGGTTTGCCCGAACTGTGGCTTTGCTGCGCTGAACCGTTTTTTCAAATACGTAACCTCAGCACAGGCAACCTTAATCAAAAATAATATTTCCACATCCTTCAAGGGTCTGAAGGAATCAGGCAATGTATTCAGCTACGATGATGCCATTGCCAGGCATAAGCTTGCACTGGTGAATTCTATTGTCAAGAAGGCAAAGACCTCGGAGAAAGCGTATACCTGCCTGAAAACGGCCTGGGTACTCAGGGGTAAGGCAGAGGGTCTTCCGAAGGATTTACCGGATTATAAGCAGCAGAAGGAGGGCTTAGCCAAGGAAGAGCTGGAATTTTTATCAAAGGCATATGACGGCTTTGATGAAGCCTTTAGCAAGGAAGCCTTCCCTATGTGCGGTATGGATGAAATAACAATCACCTTGCTTATGGCAGAATTAGCGCGCAGGATAGGAAAATACGATGAATCCAGCCGTTGGATCTCCAGAGTCCTGATTTCCAGGAATGCCAACGAACGTATTAAAGAAAAGGCCAGGGATATCAAGGAATTACTCCGTGAAAACCAGAACAATTAATAAAGGCAGGGCTTAGCTTGAAAGAAAAGATATATATGATTCCGGTGAGGGAAGCTTTTGAGGCTGACTGTGAATGTCCGGTCTGTATGATGTATAAGGAGCTTGAAGAAAATGCGATAGATTTTACCATGGGTCCCAGCTATATGGACGACGACATAAGGGAAGCCACCTCAAGCCTTGGATTTTGTGAAAAGCATTTGGGCCAGCTGTATCAAAACCAGAACCGCTTAGGGCTGGCTTTGATTTTGGAAAGCCACATGGACAAGCTTATAAAGGAGATTGAAAAGCGTGCAGGCGGAGGCATCAAATATTCTTCCCCTGCCCTGTTTAAGAGGAAAGCAGAGGTACCGCAGGTTGTCAGCTATATAAGCAGCGTGCAGGATACCTGCTTTGTCTGTGATAAGATTGACAGATCCTATCAAAGGTATATTGCAACCATATTCCATTTATATCACACGGATGGGGCCTTCCGGGAGAAATTCGGCAATACCAAGGGCTTTTGTACAAGCCATTATAGCAAATTGTTTTCGGAGGCTGCCGGGCATCTGTCCGGGGAAGAGCTGAACCGTTTTCTTGCCGAACTGAACCGGGTATATCTTGAGAACATGAAGCGCGTCAGGGATGATTTGGAATGGTTTATTAATAAATTTGATTACCGGTATGCGGATGAACCTTGGAAGAACGCCAAGGATGCCCTGCCTAGGGCGATGCAAAAGATAAATAGCATTATATGATTCGGGTGTCAGTGGGGAGGATTTAGGCTGTGAGGTGAATATGAGTGTCGATCTATCCACCTGGGCTTGCCTTTAACATCCCGTAATTGCCAAGTGCAGGCAATCACGGGAGGCCCGGTCTGCGCCCAGATGGACAGATCGACACTCATATTCACCGCGTTAGTATAATGAAGCCTTTTGATACTTGAACTATCATTTTGATGGTATATAATTCCCGTGATGGAATATACTAGACTTGGAGTTTGAAAGTTATTACCTGGATGGTAATAACTTTTTGTATTATGAAGTTGTCCGGTGTTAGGGAATTTTAATTCTTCCGGTGAAAAATGAGAAAAAATGAGAAAAAGAGAGTAAACAAAAGGATGGGTTAGAAAATAATAAATTTTGGGTGGAATAGTAGAAGAAATAGGGTTGCAATCTAAAAGCAAATTTACTAATATATAAATCAGTAATTAGCACTCAATACAACGGAGTGCTAATAATCAGAACAACAATATTGAAGGAGGAATATGAAATGAAACTGGTACCATTAGGAGATAAGGTAGTTTTAAAACAATTAGTCGCTGAAGAAACAACAAAATCAGGCATCGTATTACCTGGTCAGGCAAAAGAAAAGCCCCAGCAGGCAGAAGTAATCGCTGTGGGTCCCGGAGGGATAGTTGACGGTAAGGAAGTTGTGATGCAGGTAAAGGTTGGCGATAAGGTTATCTATTCCAAATACGCAGGAACCGAAGTAAAGCTTGAGGATGAAGAATTCATTATCGTAAAGCAAAATGATATTGTTGCAGTTGTAGAAGACTAATTAGAAGGAGAGATAAAGCTATGGCAAAAGAAATTAAGTATGGTGCAGAGGCTAGGGCAGCCCTTGAAATTGGCGTTAATAAATTAGCAAACACAGTAAAAGTAACCCTGGGACCCAAGGGAAGAAACGTTGTACTGGACAAATCCTTTGGAGCTCCGTTAATTACCAACGACGGTGTTACCATCGCAAAGGAAATTGAATTAGAGGATCCATTTGAGAATATGGGTGCACAGCTTGTAAAGGAAGTTGCTACCAAGACAAATGATGTTGCCGGTGACGGTACTACAACAGCTACCGTTCTTGCCCAGGCAATGGTTTCAGAAGGTATCAAGAACCTTGCGGCAGGTGCTAACCCGATCATCTTAAGAAAGGGTATGAAGAAAGCAACAGAGGTTGCTGTAGATTCAATATTAAAGATGAGCTCCAAATTAACCGGTAAAGAGCAGATCGCAAGAGTTGCTGCGATTTCCGCCGGTGATGATGAGGTTGGCCAGTTAGTTGCAGATGCAATGGAGAAGGTATCCAATGATGGTGTTATTACCATTGAAGAATCCAAGACCATGAAGACAGAGCTTGATTTAGTGGAAGGTATGCAGTTTGACCGCGGCTATGTATCCGCTTATATGTGCACCGATATGGATAAGATGGAAGCTAACTTAGAGAATCCATATATCCTGATCACAGATAAGAAGATCTCCAACATCCAGGAAATCCTGCCGGTATTAGAGCAGATTGTACAGACTGGTGCAAGATTATTAATCATTGCTGAAGATGTTGAGGGTGAGGCCCTTACAACCTTAGTTATCAATAAACTCAGGGGAACCTTTACAGTAGTTGCTGTTAAGGCACCTGGCTACGGTGACAGAAGAAAGGCAATGCTCCAGGATATTGCCATCTTAACCGGTGGCACCGTAATCTCCGACGAATTAGGACTTGACCTGAAGGAAACAACCTTAGAGCAGTTAGGCCGTGCTAAATCCGTTAAGGTACAGAAGGAAAATACCATTATCGTTGACGGCGAAGGCCAGAAGGCTGAGATCAATGCAAGAATTGCCCAGATCAGGACCCAGATTGAGGAGACTACCTCGGAATTCGATAAAGAAAAGCTCCAGGAAAGACTGGCTAAGCTTGCCGGCGGTGTAGCCGTAATCAGGGTTGGCGCGGCAACTGAGACAGAGATGAAGGAAAATAAACTCCGTATGGAGGATGCTCTTGCTGCAACCAGGGCAGCGGTAGAGGAAGGTATTGTAGCAGGCGGTGGTTCTGCGTATATCCATGCTTCCAAGGAGGTTGCTAAATTGGCTGAAACCTTACATGGGGATGAGAAGACTGGTGCTAATATTATCTTAAAGGCACTGGAATCTCCTTTATACAGCATTGTTTATAACGCTGGATTAGAGGGCTCTGTAGTGATCAGTAAGGTAAAGGAAAGCAATTCCGGTGTTGGTTATGATGTTCTTAAGGAAGAGTATGTTGATATGGTAAAAGCGGGTATTCTGGATCCGGCTAAGGTTACGAGAAGCGCCCTTCAGAATGCTACGAGTGTTGCTTCTACCCTGTTGACGACAGAATCTGTTGTTGCTAATATTAAGTCCAATGAACCGGCAATGCCTGCTGGGGCACCTGGAATGGGTATGATGTAAGGTCGAGACCTGGAGTGTTCTGATTTAGGTAGTGGAAAACCTTGAAGTTTTCGGCTAGGTTATGTAAAAGAGTATAACATATGATAGATTGGAAAGGATGTTGGGATCATAGCGGTAGCTATGGTTTTGGCATCCTTTTCATCTATCACACATTTTATGGCTATGGTATATTCCATTGTGGAATGTATCATATCATAATTTGAATTGATTATATAGGTCTATTATTCTATAGTGAAGGAGAAATCTGAACAATAGGCCAGCAGGTATGCTGGGGAAATTTGGAGGGATATCAGTAATGGAGCACAGTCTCGCATTTAACGGAAAGCAGTATAGAATAGATACGGTAACATTGGGGGAACAGGCAGTTACCTTCCGTGCTTTTGAAAACATTGTATATGTGAAGCATCCGGTGGATCCGGATTATCAGAAATTAAGCGTTTTTGTACCGGAAATATATTATGAAGGGAAGTCAACAGGCAATTATAGCTTGAGGACAGCTCCGATTTTTATGCCAAATACAGTTGGGGGGTATATGCCGGGAAAGCCGGATGCAGGGTATCCAGGAGTAAATCCGTATACGAAAAAAGCCAATGCGGCCTTTGCAGCGCTGCAAAAAGGCTATGTCGTGGTAATTCCAGGAATCAGAGGCCGGGGGCTAAAGGATGAAGCTGGAAAGAATATCGGGGTAGCGCCGGCCTGCATTGTGGACTATAAAGCGGCAGTACGTTATCTTCGTTTTAATAAAGAGAGTGTTCCTGGCGATGTAGAGAAAATTGTATCAAACGGAACCAGTGCCGGAGGTGCATTATCCGCTCTTCTTGGTACGACAGGAAATCATCCGGATTATAAACCATACCTTGAGAAAATCGGTGCAGCCGATGAAAGGGATGATATTTTTGCAGCATCCTGTTACTGTCCTATTACCGATTTAGAGCATGCAGATATGGCTTATGAATGGGAATTTAACGGTTTGAATGAGTATCATGGAATAAAGTTTGAGATGATTGACGGTAAACCGAAGCTGACTCCGACCTCCGGTGAGATGACAGCACTTCAGAAGGAACTTTCAGAGAAGGAAAAAGCATTGTTCCCGGAATACCTTAATAGTTTGAATTTAGCCACGGAGGATGGGACAAAATTACGGTTAGATGCAGCCGGTAACGGAAGCTTCAAGGATTATGTGGCTAAATTTTTAGTAGAATCCGCACAGAGGGCACTTGACCTTGGGCAGGAGGTTGCAGGGAATAGCTGGCTGACGGTGGAAGGTAAAAGGGTCATGGCAGTGGATTTTTCCAAGTATGCGGCATTTGCTACCCGGATGAAAAAAACACCGGCTTTTGACAGTATTGAGCTGAATACACCGGAGAATGAATTGTTTGGTAGCTCTGACCTCCGGTACCGCCATTTTACCTCATTTAGTGCAGAGCATAGCCTGCAGGGGGGAAAACTTGCGGAGGCTGAGCAGATTAAAATGATGAACCCAATGAACTACATTGGCGACAAAGACTGTACCACTGCCAGAAATTTCAGAATCCGCCATGGAGCTGTGGATAGGGATACTTCTCTGGCGATTCCTGTGATTTTAAAAACGAAATTGCAGATGGAAAAGGTTGCTGTGGATTTCCACTTGCCCTGGGGAACACCGCATTCCGGAGACTATGATCTGGATGAATTGTTTGCATGGATGGAGAAAATTTGCTGAGAATATTTCCATAATGAATGGTAAATTAATAAAAGGATGCTGAACGATAGCTGGTGGCTAGGGTTTTGGCATCCTTTTTGGTGATAATGGGTATGATTGGTTAATGGCTTTGTGAATGGGTAAAGGAGCTGTTTTAAATACTAAAAAAATTACTTTTCTGAAAAATACTCATCAATCCCGTCGCAGATTCCTTTGGTTATTTTGTTTTGGTAGGCGGCGGTCTGCATGAGCTTGTCTTCTTTTTTATTGGTCATGTAACCCATCTCGATGATTGTGACCGGGATGGTGCTCCAGT